>JAQURW010000224.1 GCA_028715425.1 Candidatus Omnitrophota bacterium | reverse complement strand
GGATATCGCCAAGCAGGGCACCTCCGAACGGTGCCGAACTATAGTCGACTTCCCTGCCGGATATGAGCCCTTCAGGGGAAACCGTTATATCCTCAGCAGGCGAGCCCTTACCATGATATTTCATGAGCACCGCGGGGAAACGCACTCCCTTGCTGTATAGGGCGGTATATTCAGTTCCCATGCTGCCATCAAGGAAAACAGGGTCGATGTTAACCTTGGCGCTTCGCACCTCCAGATCCCCTTTGTCAGGAAAATCAAATACTTCTTCGGCATCTGTCGGTTCATAGGTAGCTTTTTTATTTAAACTTATGTCCAGCGCGGACAATAACTGCGACTGTTCATCCGGGGTTAGTTCGTTCCAGACCGTATTAACGGTATTTACGGTAACCCTGCCTCTCATGGTATCCTTAACGCCTTGTGGCGTACTGATGATCGTTGCAGCCGCTTTCCATTGTTTTATTTCGGCATCCTCACCTTTCTCGCCAGCGGATTCGCTCCTCAATTCCCCTATCCTCTTCGCCGCCGCGGCCTCTTCCGGGCTGGGCGTGATATCGGCGGTGCGGGCCAGAAGATGCTTGATCTCATGCTGACGCCATAGTTTAAGATCTTCGGAAGTTTCAGGTAAAGAAAGAAGCGTGTTATACACTGACCGCGAAATAAACAGGTTCGCGTGCGACTCACCGCTCGGGTCGGTGCGCCATGTGCCGGCGTGGGTAATAAGGCCGTCGGCGAGATATTTATAGTCATCGGGTAATGCGGTTTTCAGTTTTGCGTCGTCGATTATGTAGACCGATACGGGAGGCGCGCGGCCGTCTTGAAGTATAACATCTTTTCGGCCGGTCAATCTTGCCGCATCCGTATCATTAAGTTTCCGTACGCCGCGCTCATCGAAGGTATCCAGTGCCGGCATGTCAAAATCTTTTATCATTTCGCGAAGGGCGTCGTGCAGTACACCGTGTTCGGTTTCGTCGAACTCCCTTACCGCTTTTCCCGCAGTCCGCGTATCGATAAAAAGCACGGGACCATCGGCGGATGGCCCCTCGACATTGTCTTTTATCTGTTCGGCAATATCAGCGATCTTACTGAATTCATCCCGCAAGACGTTGTCGCGCGCTTCTGCAACCTGCCGGAATGACCGGACCATACTTTCCCTTGAAGGATACAATCCCCATTGTATCCCCATGAGCGATGTATTTATATGCGCGGTTATATGTCCCGGATTCCGCATATATAAGTTACATATAACTCCCCGATTTTCACTGATGCGGTGATCTATGAGAACTATTTCATAACCGTCAATACCGTCTTCCCGTATCCATAAGGCGATTATTTCAAAGACTGCCCCCTTCCATATCGAAACAGGCTGTCCCGATCTTGCCGTTTGTAACCTTGCGCGAATTTTGGATAATACCCCCGACCAGAATCCTTCGATATGCATCGGATTCATATACGGCGGGGCATCAGCCTCGAAATAATCAGGGTCATCGTGGACAGGCACCTTTCGGCACCTGGAAATAAAAAGGTTCAGCAAGTCATGAGGGAGGATGATCTCTTGTTTCCCCGCCATAAAACGCTGGATCTCATCCCGCGTCTTGTGCTCTCGCAGCATACTTCTCAATGCTTTCTTATTCCCATCGGATACTTCTGCAACTTTCCTCTCAAGGGCCCGCGCCTGTTCCGAATCCGGATCAAGAAATGTCTTTGACAGGTTGAGAAGCATTGCAACATCCTCATCGCTTACATCTTCGTTAAAGTCTTCATAATGTCTCATCGCCATTTCATGCTTGATGTCGTTGAAATATTTAATAGCATCGTAGTCAAGTATAAGCACCTCATCCTCCAGCAAAAGATCACACGGTACATCGATCGTAACAAGCGCTCCTTCTCCTTGGAACATCCTATTGGTGACCGCATGACTGAACTGACCGGTCGCAGGAAGCCTGCCTTTATGTATCACCAGGTCATCGGTAAATTCAAACCCTGTCCGCTCCATCCGTTCCACGATCCCTGCTTCGGGGACCCTTTCAAACCCACGCGTCCTTACCCTTTCAAATAAAGGCATATCCATCGATCTAAATATGCTTACCAAGGGCCCTCCATATCTATTCCGTTTGTCCTGGTTTTCCTTTTCAGACTTCAGCGCTTCTTCCGTAAACGGGATAGAAAGGGATTTAACGGCGCTCCCCATCGTGACACTATAACCATCGGCAGGAACTGGAGGATTAGCATTCGCCTGCCCCGGTTCCCGGTGATGAGCTATTGCGTCTAACGCGGCCATAATGTTATCAACATCGCCCCTCACAACGTTTTCCGCAACGATCCGGACATTATCAGCGGGGTCGTCGCTTACGTAACAGACAGGAATACCGTTCTGCTCGGCCAATATCGCGTTCTGTCCGTCGGTCAATTTAAATCCTATCGGAGTTTCAGCCCCAAGTATTGACTGGAGGGCCAGCGCCTTTATGCGCATCAACTCACCGATCCGCGGGTCGCTCGCTTTAATGCCGAGATCGCTCAAGATATCAGGTACCTGCAGAAGCGACAACGCCGCGCTGATCGATCTCTCAAAAGGGCTCATGCCGCCGGATAATATATCAAGATACGGACTCACTTCGTCGCCGTTCAGCTTCGGCATTATAGAGACGTATGAATACCCTTTCTCTTTCAGGAGTTTCTTGAGGCTTTCGGTGTGAAACCCACCGGTGACGATTATGAGCGCATCTTTGTTTTTCGTGTATTTATTGATGTTTTCCAGGAAGGCGTTGTCGCGTTTAAAGGCGAGGTCGTAAAATCGTTCCATGTTCGAGCGGTAATGGTCTAAAAGTGCAAGCTGTCCTATCATGTCATCCTGAGCGAGCTGGTGTTTACCATCGGCGAGCGAAGAATGACAAAAAGAAACATACCCATCATACATCTCTCGAGTAAGTGTGATACTGAAAAGGCCCTTTAACAGCTTGAGCTCTTTTGAGCGGGTATAAAGTTCTTTCTGGCTGTCGTTTTCAAACAGTCTTTCCGCGATCGCATCTTCGAATTTTTCAATTTCACCGAATAACGCAGCGGTATCGATGGATTCGTATACGTCGATATATTCCTTGTATTTGGCAAGGGTTGGATAAGCACCCGCAATATCGACATCCGATGCGCGGGCTTTCTTAAATATGTACGCATAAAATTGTGTCTGACGTATCCTGCCTTCTTTAAACTCGATGACCTTATTGACAAGCGCCTCTAATTCCATTTGTGAGACCCTTTTGCTCAGCTCATTGACCAGGTCGTTTCTTTCGGCATTGGCGTTTTTAAAATCTATGCCTTTTTCTTTTTCGATCACCCCTGTCAGTTTGCGGAGGTTATGATATTGTCGAAAAAGCCCTATTGTGTCATCCTTCGCTAACGCCAAAAGATAGCCAAGATAAGCGTTAAGCTCAACTGTCCTATCGCTGTAACCTTCGCGTTTCCCTTCAAATTCTTTAAGCTTCGCGGAATAGACGCGCTCTTTCAGGCTTGAAAGATCCCGGGTTAGGATGTTCAAGATTCGGTCGATCTCATCCTTATTTTTCAGGCTATCCCGGTAAATTTTCAGGTCCTCCAGGTATAACTCCGGCTCTTCCAAGCCGTTCAGCGTTATTTTTTCGGGGTTATTTATAGCGAAGAGTTCAGTACCGTTGACGCGTCCTTCTTTGACAAAGTAGTCGGCCACCTTTTCCCTTAAGGCTTTATTTTTTATTTCCGTGAAGATCGAGAGATCATATTTTCCCGCTCCGCCTTCAAGAGCCGCCGTGTCGACATTGTATTCACGGTTAAAATAATCGACCAGGCCTTCCGTAGAGCGCTGGCAGGAATAATTGCAATGTGCGTCCTGGATATGTATGACGGTCTTGCCGTTCGTGCCTTGGTACGAATCTGTTATGGTGCCGAGATTAAAAGGAATTTCTATTTTGCCGGCATGCCCCTGTAAGGGCACGGTAACCCCGCCCTGATTCATG
>JAQURW010000223.1 GCA_028715425.1 Candidatus Omnitrophota bacterium | reverse complement strand
AGCCGATAATGACCATGACGTCATTCGACAGGGGCAGGGAACGTATCTCGTTCTGTTTTGTTCTCGTCGGATAACATATGGTATTAAAGAATTTTATGTCGCTGATATACGCCTTAAGCCGGTTGACGATCGATAAGGCCTTCTCGAGGTTTTGGGTTGACTGGACTACAATAGCGGCCTTTTTCAATTTCCTGACGGCCTCAAGCGGCAGGGCCTTCGAACTGTCGATGACCAGGGCCTTCTTTTCAAGCTGCCCTATGATACCCCTTACTTCATCGTGCTCTTTATCGCCTATAATGATGACCGGATATCCTTTTTTTTCGGCCTGGCGTGCGATGCGGTGTATCTCCTTTACCATCGGACACGTCGCGTCGATGATACGGTTTCCCATCCGGCGCGCCTTGAGGTAAATAGCTGCCGGCGCTCCGTGCGCGCGGATGAGAAGGGTCTTGTGTCCGCCTTTGGTGATCCGTCCGGTCTTTTTAATGCCGGATGCGGTCATGTCCCTGACAACGGTTTCGTTATGGACGATATCGCCGAGCATGTAGACGTTCCTGGTCGAGAGGGCGGTATCTGCCGCTATCTGGAGGGCGCGTTTTACGCCGAAACAAAAACCTGCGGATCGTGCGACGGTGATCTTCATGGTTATCGGCCGAATCTTAAGACCCTGAAAAGGTTGTTCGATGACTGGATGATATCGCTGTGCCAGTCGAATTTGAATTTCCTGATAAGATGGGCCAGTTCTTTTTTATTGCCGAGTTCGACTAAAAAATCGATCTGGTCATCGCCCAGCTTTGCCAAAAGCTGCCTCAGATATATGCCGGTATTGATCTCCTCTTCGAGGAGTTTATGCCAGGAGTCCTCATACCGTTCGAGATGATAGGCGCAACGGTCGAAATCAGCCAGGGCCTTACCGACGGCCTCAGCGCCTATCTCGGCGCATAAGAGGCCGTAAAAGACGCCGCCGTGGGTCGTGGTCTTAAGCTGCCCTGCTGCCTCGCCGATGATGATGGCGTTATGCGTATGGCTTTTGGGGATCACTCCCAGGGGAAGGGCGCTTGTCTTGATGTCGAACGAAGTTTCCTTGACGCGGTCGCAAAAATAAGGGTTATTGAGAAGTTTTTTCAGGTAGCTGGCCGGGTTCTTGAAAACGGAGAGCCCTACCTTTGCCTTCGATCCTCCGATGGGGATCGCCCAGGCGAACGATTTTGGCGCGAATTCGTTGCCGATGTATACCTCGACCTCGTTAATGCCGTCCATGGTTATTTCCACTTGAGCCCCGAAACAGGTATCGGGCGGATTGCCGCAGCCGAGCTTTTTCGGCAGACCCGAACCGTAACCGGTCGCGATGATGCCGATCCGGGCGGTATAGGTCGCGGGTATTTCCTGACTCGTCGACAGGAACGATATACCCCCGTGCTCGTACCCTATGTCGTCAGTCCGTGTGTTAAAAATGAATTCCACTCCTTCATTCATGGCCAGGGAGGCGATCGCGAGGTCGAAGCGGGGGCGGTCGACCACATAGGCGATACAGCCGTCCGTCGTATAGCGGAAAGTCTTGCCGGACGGAGAGACGAGTTTCACCGTGTAGATATCGCCGATAATACTCGAACGGTCGAACTCGAATTTATCGAACGTCTCTATGCTGACGATACCGGAACAATTGACATCCTCGCCGACGGCATGGTGTTCTTCGATGATGCCGACCTTGATCCCTTTTTTGGCAAGGAGATACCCTGTATAGCACCCGACAGGGCCTGCCCCGACGATAATGACATCGTATAACGAAGATCCCACGTTTGTCTCCTTCTAATGAAGAACGACTCTTTTATCCAGTGTCTCTAATAAGTTCAGTTTCCGTCCGCCGGTTTCCCATCGCCCGGCGAATGTGACCAGGAATGAAAGCAGAATGAGGTAGATGTCGAACCAGAAGCTCCTGTTTTTGATATACCAGATGTCATATTTGAACTTTTCGGCCCGCCGGATATCGCGCGGCGCCAGGAGTTGGGCTATGCCGGTCAGGCCCGGGGTCACGGCGGAGCGTTCGGCGAATCCTTCAAATTCCCGGATATTTCTGAGGACGCTTTCGCCGGTCTCGACTTCAACAGGCCGTAATGCCCGCGGCCCGACAAAGCTCATGTCGCCGGCCAGTATGTTCCACAACTGGGGAAGTTCGTCCATGGCTGATTTACGCAATATCCGCCCGATTCTGGTCGACCGCGGATCGTCTTCAACTGCCTGTTGCGGGCCGTTATCCTCGTCGGCACCCTTTCGCATGGAGCGAAATTTCAGGTTCTTGAATATACGGCCGCCTTTTCCGACGCGGTCCTGGCTGAAAAATACCGGCCAACCGTCTTCCAGACATATCGCCCCCGCTATGATGCATGAGAGCGGCAGCGACAGTATGATACCGGTGAACGACAGGGCTATGTCAAATACACGTTTTGCCATAGGTGGATACTCTAACATCTTTTATCGTTTTTTTCAATAGCGATCGCTCACTGCCGAATAGTGATTTTGCCGAAACATAAGTATGATATAATAGATTTCCTATGTGGAAGATCGCAAAGGATGAAAAGTCGCATAAGACCCTGCATTACTCTTTCAGGGACGGCGTATTCGCCAGCGCCATGACGGGGTTTACCCAGGATTATTTTGCGCCGTTCCTACTTCTTATCGGCGGCACAGCCAGGCATATCGGCATGTTGAGCGCCCTGCCGAACCTCTGCGCGGCGATGCTTATCCCCATCGCCCTTCAGGCGCTGACCGGCGAGGCAGGCCCGCATTTGTTTATCGCCATGGTTATGCTTTTTACCGTCTTTGGGGCCATTGCAGGGCCTCCCTGGGCGAGCCTCATGTCTGACCTTGTCCATGAAGACAGACGGGGCGAATATTTCGGATGGCGGAACAGGACCCTCGGCTATATAGCGGTCGCGGCCTCATTTACCGCCGGCATGATCCTGACCGTGATGAAGAAAATAAATCCCTTGTACGGGTTCGCGCTTTTGTTTGCCGCGGCCTTGACGATACCGCGCTTTTTAAAAGAAGTGCGGCCGGTAACGAAGATAAGATCTAACCGTATCTTTTCCAGCATGATCGGCCTTGCGCCGCTCGGGGGGCGTGAATAAGATGGATAAACACGACATCAAAAATTATACGCTGCAAGAGTTCGAGAAGGCCGTTACGGCCCTCGGCGAGCCTGCGTACAGGGCCCGGCAGATATTTTCATGGATATATAAAAAAGGGGTCACCGATCTCAAGGACATGAAAAATATCCCGCCGGCGACCGCTGCGAATATCGGCAGGCAGTTCTGTGCCGGCCGGCTTACCCTTGCCAGACATCTGAGATCCGGCGACCGCACCGAAAAATTCGCTTTCGAGCTCGACGATAAACAGGTGATCGAGTCTGTGGTCATCCCCGGTAAGGACAGAAAGACCGCCTGCCTTTCGTCACAGGCCGGCTGTAAGATCGGCTGCGCATTCTGCGCGAGCGGGAGATGCGGGTTTCGGAGGGACCTTACGGCGGCGGAAATTTTGGGGCAAATTTTGTATATTCAATACAATGTGGGGGGCATCACCAATTATGTCTTTATGGGCATGGGCGAACCGCTCGACAATTTCGATAATGTCGCCCGGGCGATCAGGATCATGAACGATCCCGGATCGCTCGGTATCGGCAGCCGGCGCATAACCGTTTCGACGTGCGGGATCGTACCCGGCATAGAAAAATTGTCGTCCCTGGACCTCCAGATCAATCTCTCGATATCTCTTCACGCTACCACCGATGAATTGCGGGACAGGCTCGTGCCGGTCAACAGAAAATATCCGCTGGACAGACTTATCGACGCATGCCTGGATTATGAGGAACGCACCGGCAGGATGATAACCCTTGAATACGTCCTCTTGGCAGGGGTCAACGATTCCGTGCCTGACGCAGAAAGGCTCGGACGCATAGCGGCCGGCCTCCACGCAAAAGTGAATAT
>JAQURW010000222.1 GCA_028715425.1 Candidatus Omnitrophota bacterium | reverse complement strand
TCCGATCTTACCGTTTGCGGCCAAAAATCCTCCTTCATAACGGGAATCCTGAAGGCGTTGCACCTTGTTTGCATCATCACGGTAAAAACCTCTGCCATCGGAATAAAGAGGTATCCATGTTTCATAGGGTGTCTTCTCACGGACGATAAGGCTCATGTCGTCTTTGACCGATACCCATTCCGGGGCCGCGCTGACGACCCTGCCGTCAGGGCCGGTCACCTTACCGTCATCCAGGACAAATACCTGCTGGCGGACGCTGCCATCCTCATCATTGCGCGCATATACTTCAAGGGTGGTTCCCGAGTAGACAGCCTTATAATATATCCGGTTGTCGGGATACGCTATGGTCACTTCATCCCTGGCAAGTTCCTCTTTGCCATCGAGGGTATTGGTTTCCCGTGTCCAGAGGCATGAACCGTTTCTCGGTATTTTACCGCCCTTTGTCAGGAAACGCTGCACCATGGACAGCGTTTTTGAAGGTTCCTGTTGCTTGTCTGTTTGTGCCTTAAGCTCCATATTCACGTCGTTAAGGCCGTACAGTTTTTTACGTATGCGTGTTACCGTTGTTTCCTTCCCAAAGGCCGTTCTCTTAAAGGTATCACGTTCGAATTTTATTTCACCGTCGAGGTTCCTGAATCCGGCCTGTCCCTCGTAGACTGCGTCCTGTTCATGAAGGTTGCCGTGTTTGTCCCGCGATTTCCCGCGCCATGAGATATCAGCGCCGCTTGCGTCAAGTTCAAAGGTGCCGCGGGTGAGGTCTTCGTCATTACTGAAGGTGAGCGGGAACCATCGTTTGCCGATGACGCGGTACCTGCTCCGTTCTATTTCGGTCAGGGTCAGGGATCCGGTGATGCCGCCTACGCGATATGTTTTTTGATCGATAAAGGTCTTTTCGTTTTCCTGTTTGCGTATCGCAATGATCTTAAGCGCGCCGATGTCGGATATTTTATAAAGGAGATTATCGTCGTCATCCATGATTATCTCTTCATGGCCGATCGCATCGGTCAGTGTTGAGGCATAGCGGTCGATAATATGATGAACGCTTCCCTCCGGGGCCTTGACCTTGATCTTCGTTTCGGGCCGTGCGGTGGGATCAGCTACTGCTTCAACTTCTCCGGCCTGGTCAAAGTATTTCGATGATACGTTTAAGACCAGGTTCAGGCCGCGGATAGTAGTGGGAACGGCGTCCTGAGGACCGAGTTTCGTGAAATCTCTCAGGAAACCCATCTTCAAGTCGAAATCATCGATGGTCAACGGATCAGAGAGGCTATATACGAATTTCCGCAGGGTCCTTCTCTCGAGGTTCTGCGGTTCGCTTACCAATTGGCCTGGCACATCTTCTTCCTCAGTGATCTCGATGTTGGTTATAGTCTTATAATCGCCGGCCAGAAAGGCATTTTTATACATCCTCTTCCCTGTCTTCTCGTTTTTACCTATGAAGACAGGACCCGTCTGCCGAGTGTTGACGAAGGTCAAGACCTTAAATATATCGGGCCGGCCCGTGCCGTGGGGCATGCCGTACTCTTCCTCGAGGCTCTTCTGCTGGATACTGCCGACTTCGCCGAAAAATTTGCACCAGGACGGGTTGCCGATTGTCATGCTGAGTATCCGTTTTATTTCGGTAGTCGACATATCGCCGATATGTATCCCGCCGATCCGGTTGAATTCCAGAATGAATTTGATGGCTTTAAAGAGCCTGTCCAGTTCAAGGACACGTTTGGCGGCGACGACTTCAAGTATCTCGTCTTGTGCCAGTTTCGCCATTTCCTGGGCCTCGGCGCGTGCCGCTTCCTGGACCCATGCATTTTTCAGCCAGGCCTTGGCTTCAGGAATTGATATGGGTTTATCGGGATTTTTTTCATTCCATGCGCGCATAGCTTCCGTCGCAGTCGGCATACGGACTATCGGCTGGACTGATCCGGTGACAGTCCTCTTTCTTCGCTGTATGTCAACCAGGTCCGCGTAAAGCCCGGCGTACGGGACTTCGGGGATGCGCATCAGCCTGTCAAGAGAGAGTTTGTTATAATCCCCGAATGCATCGTTCAGAACTTCGCGCAGCGACTTAAGCTGTTTCATGAGAGGTTTGAATTCGCGGTCAGGCACGTCCTGTGCTATCAGATATTCGTAATAAACGCTGTTAAGGACCATAATGCCGGGTGAGACGGTCCACGATGTTTGCATGTGGGCATCACCGGCGATGGTTCCCCTCAAAGCAGAGTATAGCGAACGGTTTGCGATAAGCCCGCCTTTTTGATCCTCGAACGTGTAATCAGGATCCAGGGTCGCATCGTCAACGTAGGCCCTTCCGACGAACATTTCGGTATTGTGGCCCTGGTGAAGCGCCATTTCCATCTGGCTCGTCTTATAATCTTTAAGGTGATACAGGATGGCTACTAACGGGTCACTGCCCTTTTGATCCATAAATTTTTTATAAAGCTGGAATAAACCGACTTTGCCTGGTGTTCCCGGTATCGGATTGTCGGTCCCGGTGACCCTGAAATCCTCAAAAAGGTCCCTGAATGCCCTTCCGGAAAGGCGGCTGTCTTGTTCAATGCCGACATACCGGTTCATTTCAAGCTGGACATCAAGCGATGCAAAAAAATCAGCCAGCGACAGCACTTTGATGATGCCGGGGATAGCCGCTTTTATAATATTGGTCTCTGCATACGGCCGTATGTCGTACATGGGCATGAATATGAAATCAGGGATCTCTTCGTCGATCCGGTTAAGCCCATTACCTCCCTGCCTTGTCTTTAGCCAATCAAGTATTTTTGTGACCCAGAATTTTGTGTAGGTCAGATGGCGTTCGGCGCCGTATGCGGTATAGCGGTGCACGGAACACAGGTCAGCCCATATCTCGTCCCATGCGACATTTTTCATTTTAGGCATCCTTGTTGCATAGTATGCCCCAAGGGTTTTTGTTATTTGATCGACCGCAGGGCCGATATCATCGGCTTTTACCTTGCTTCTCGGATGAGGCGCTACGGAATTCACCTTGATGTCCATCCATTTTCCGAGCCGTCCCTCATTCTGATAAAATATTTTGCCTTCAGGGATCATACCGTTCGGGTGATCTTCATAGGCCATGTATAATGTGTTGCCGGAAGAATAAAGCGTTACGTCCGTTTGTTTGCCAAACCAGGTTTTGTATCGTGCGAGTACGCGTATCCGCATAGCCTGCACCGTGCCCCAGGCAGAACCGAACGACGGTGTAAGTCGGGCGAATAGGGAAACAGCGAGCGTACTTAAAAAACCGCGCCGGCTGACAGGCCCCATACCGGTCAAAAGGTCAAGTATGGCCGGCAATGCGGCTATCAAGGTTAGCGCTGCCGAATTACTGGCAAAGTACACAATAAACGGCAGAGCGTAGATAGCCCGACGCGCCATGGCATCGACAGTAACCCTCTGCCTTTTCTGAGATATTATTTTTGGAGCGGCCTCTTGCTCAACCTGTGGGGTTGAAACACGAGCTTCCGTTACCGGGCCGATGCCTGTCTTTGGTGGAACGGGTTCGACCGGTACTTTCGATACAGCCGGTCCGGTTATTGATGGAGGAAGAACAGGCGGTTCTGACGGACCCCTGCCTTCCGGCCCCGGCCCTTCCGGCGGCTGCAGGAGTGCCTTTACGCGCGCAATGATCGCGTCAAGTCTTCCCCGATCAAGGTCTTTTCCTGCCGGAATTACCACACTTTTCCTCGCAGCTACTTTCCTGACCGCTTCTTCTATATCTGCCGGTGTTATATCATTAAGACGTCCGGCAAATGACTGCTTCAGGTGTTCGACTGTTCCCTGCACAATACTATCGAGGATCGTTCGGTTTACCGGTTCAAAAACCTGATCAAAAGTGATCGACGGTCTTACTTGAGGTTTCCTGGTTTCTTTTTCCCCGAAGAGATCCTTCTCCTGTGAGTCGCTTAGCGGAACGATCTCGATCTCACCGGCATCGTTCTTCGTGATAAGCTTTTTTAAAGTGACCGGTTGACCTGTCCTATCGGTCGTGGCG
>JAQURW010000037.1 GCA_028715425.1 Candidatus Omnitrophota bacterium | reverse complement strand
GGGATCTGGGCGTTTCGTCAATGCAATTGGATAATCCTGCGCGGGGCTTTACCTTTAAATGGGAGGGGCCGCTTGACTTACGATTCAATCCCCGGCGCGGCCAACCGGCCTCGGCGCTGATCAAGGCGATCTCCGAACAAGCTTTGAAAAAAATACTTTTTTTAAATTCCGATGAGCCCTATTGCGGCGAGATCGCCGGGGCCATCCATAAAGACCGCCATAAGATTTCTACGACTACGGCCCTTGCAGATACCGTAAAAGGAGCATTGTCTTTTCTCGCGCCTGCGGACTCACGAGAGAAAATAGCTGCGTCGATCCGGCGGACCTTTCAGGCCTTGCGTATAGAGGTTAACGACGAGTTTTCGGCACTGGAGCAGTTTTTGCGGAACCTGCCGCTATGCCTTAAACCTTGTGGCCGGGCGGCTGTTTTAACTTTTCATTCCGGAGAAGACAAAAGGGTAGTCAAGCACTTCACGGAAGGGCTGGAAGCGGGTATCTATTTTGATATTTCTCGCGAGCCGATCCGTCCGACACCAAAGGAATGTTTTGATAACCCGCGCTCTAAAAGCGCGATTGTGCGCTGGGCGATACGCAAATAAGTCTGCAGCATTTACGCGGGCCGGAACATCTTAACCTGCTTATTACGAGCAGGTTTTTGTATTTAAATCTGCCGCCGCTTGGGATTCGATGCGGGTAAATCCGATTGATTTGTCTTTGGTTGTGACATATAATAAACGCATGCAAAAAACGGAAGAGAAACGGTGTCGTTATGAATAGCAAAACAATACAGAAATGCATTATTTGCGGCAATAAAAAACTCAGGGTTCTCTTTAAGATCAAAAACGCGCCTTTTTCTGTATCTAAGCTTTTGGACAGAGATCAATTGGCAAAGGATAAAAAACAGCCGTTGACACTTAAGATATGTGATACCTGTAAGCTCAGTCAGCTGGCCGGCAATCTTCTGCCGTCGGGTTTTTATAATGATTATCAAATGTCCTTTTCTTATTCCAGGATGATACAGACGTATCAACAACGGCTGGCCGAGGATTTTATCCGCTATTTCAAGCTCAACGGCAAATCCGCGTTTGAAATAGGATGTGGCGACGGTATGTTCGCTTCATTCTTAAACCGGAAAGGGCTGAAAACCGTCGGGATCGAGCCGTCGGTGCCACTTTATAATTTGGCAAGAAAAAAAGTCAAGGCCCTGAACCAGTATTTTAACAAAAGGGCCCCTCTAAAAAAGAAGCACTATGATGCGTTTGTGTCGCGGCAGGTATTCGAACATGTCGATGATCCTAACAAGATCCTCCAGGACGCGAAGGAATTCTTGAAACCGGCCGGCGTCGGGTTGATCGAGGTGCCGTCCTTTTCCACGATAGCCTCATTTAACAGATATTATGATATCTGTAGAGATCACCGGTCATACTATACACCTGTTACGCTGCAGTATCTGCTTGCTACGAATAATTTCCAAGTCATAAAGATATTTCATACGGCGCATAATGAATATATAACGGCGTATTTTAAAAACAATGAATATCATCAGCAGGAGCTGAAATCTTTTTTTGCCCGCTATGCGGGATATAGGCAAAGTATTAAAAAATTGCTCACGAAGTACAAGGGTAAAAAAATTGCCGTCTGGGGAGCCGGGGGGAAAGGCGTAACCTTTTTGTCTATCTGCGACATCCGCCCCGAAGATATCCTGTTTGTGATCGATTCCGATACCCACAAGGGAAATAAATATACAACAGGCAGCCATATACTTGTCAAAACACCTGCCGCCGTCGAATTTAATTCGATAGATTTAATAATAATAGCCGCCGTTATGTTTCAAGAAGAAATTATCAAGGACCTTATCGGGCGGTACAAGTATAAAAACAAGATTGCAGTCCTGTCGCCGTATCCGCATATACTTTAAAAGACAAGGGAGATTATCCTTTGGGAACAATGCCGCTCGTTTCCGTGCTCGTAATGACGTATAATCAAAAAGAATTTATAGGGCAGTGCATCGATTCCGCTCTCCTTCAAGATTATGAGAATATCGAGATTGTAGTTGGGGATAACGGTTCGACCGATGGGACTCAGGAAATAGAGGGTGAGTATTGTAAAAGATATCCGCAAAGGATCACTCTCAAACTGCAAAAAAAACATATTCGAGTAGCGCGGTATTTCAATGAAACGATTTTAGGCTGCAAGGGTAAATATATCACTTTTTTATTCGGAGACGATCTCTTCCTGCCGGGTAAAATAAAAAAACAAGTTGAATATATGGAAGCACATCCGGAATGCACCATAGCATATCACAACGCAGAGATATTTGACAGCTACACGGGGAATACCCTGGGATATTTTAATAGCGGGAAAAGATATTCTTACCAAGGCGGTGTCGAAAAGTTGTTTATCTACGGGGTATTTAACGGCCCTTTTAGTATGGCTAGGAGAGAAAAGACCCCCCGGCATGGTTTTAATGAGATGATCCCATTCTCTATTGACTGGCTCTATTGGATAGAGACTCTTGCAAAGGGCGGTGAGATCCATTATATCAATGAGATCCTGGCAAGATATCGGAGACATAAAAATAATATTACCATAACTGAACCGACTGTCCTTGTGTTCTGGGAAAAATTTTTAACGATGCTTATAGCGGTAATAAAATATCCGCGCTTAATACGATATCTTCCTAATTTAATGAAAGATGTCGGCATACGATTGAGTCACCATTTTCTTAAGGCACCCGAAGGAGTTATCATTATTAAGGGCAAATCCTTGCTTCGGGCATATAAATCGCCCGAATAAAACAGTCGCATACCGCCTTAAATAGAGCATGCGATAGTCCCATGGGTTTTTGCGTGCATATTATCCCCGGGCGCGGTATAATGCACTTCCTATGCCTAACCAGAAAAGACGAAAAGATATACGAAATGTGGCGATCATCGCGCATGTCGACCACGGCAAGACCACGCTTGTCGACGCGCTCCTGAAATTTACGGGGACCTATCAGTTCCTGGACGGCGAGTCCACGATCATGGATTCCAACCCTCTCGAGAAAGAGCGGGGCATTACCATATTGTCGAAGAACGTCTCGATGCAGTATAAAGGCGTTCAATTCAATGTCGTCGACACGCCGGGGCACGCCGACTTCGGGAGCGAGGTCGAGCGTATCCTGAAAATGGTCGACGGCGTATTACTGCTGGTCGACGCCGTCGAAGGCCCCATGCCGCAAACGAAGTTTGTCCTCAAGAAATCTCTGGAGCTGCACTTAAAACCCATACTCGTGATCAATAAAATAGACCGGCCGAACGCCAGGCCGCATGAAGTGGCCGATATGACCTTTGACCTTTTTTGCGAGCTGAACGCCACCGATGAACAGCTGGATTTTCCCATCGTGTACTCTTCCGGGAAAGACGGTTTTGCCATGATGGACCTGGATGATCCCCGCGAATCCATGAAACCGCTTCTTGAGACCATCCTTCACCGTGTTCTCCCGCCGGTTGCCGACCAGGACCTTCCGTTCCAGATGCTCGTGACGATGCTTGATTACGACAATTATGTCGGCCGCGTGGCGATAGGCCGTATCTTCCACGGTTCGGTCAGGTTCGGCGAGCCAATAGCTCTTATCAAAAGGGATGGATCGGTTACGACGGGAAAAGTGACGAAGATCATGAAATACCGGGGGCTGGTGAAGATAGATATACCCGAAGCCTCTGCCGGCGACATTATCTCTATCGCCGGCGTGGAAGGCGTTGAGGTAGGCGAGACCATAGCAAGCACCCAGGAACCGAAGGCCCTGCCTGTGCTCAAGATAGACGAGCCGACGATATCCATGAATTTTTCCCATAATACGAGCCCTTTTTCCGGAAGGGACGGAGGTCGGTTCCTCACCTCACGGCACATACGGGAGAGGTTGGAACACGAAGCCATGATCAATGTCGGGATCAAAGTGGAAGAAACAGAAAAAGGCGAACGCTTTAAAGTCTCGGGCAGAGGCGAGCTGCATCTTGCCATTCTCATTGAGACGATGAGGCGCGAAGGCTATGAGCTGGAAGTCTCGCGGCCGCAGGTGATATTGAAAGAAATAGACGGGCAGGTCCTTGAACCCGTCGAAGAGGTCGTCATAGAGGTCGAGGCGAGCTATCAGGGCGCTGTCATGTCGGCGATGGGCGGGCGCAAGGGTGCAATGCGCACGATGAAGATGACATCGACCGGCGCATGCCATATGGAATTCGTCATCGCCTCGCGGGCGCTGATCGGTTTCAGGAGCGAGTTCCTCACTATGACGCGCGGTAACGGCATCATGTACCAGAACTTTCTTGAGTACCAGGTCTATAAAGGTGAACTTCCCAAGCGCCAGTGCGGCGTCATGATCGCGCATGAAGAAGGTATTGCCGTAGCGTATGCGCTTTGGAACCTCCAGCCGAGAGGCGATATATTTATAAAACCGGGCGACAAGGTATATCAGGGCATGATAATAGGCGTTAACAATAAAGGCGTCGATATTGTCGTAAATGCTTCCCGTGAAAAGAAACTGACCAATATGCGGGCTTCAGGTTCTGATGAGGCCATACAGCTTATCCCTCCCCGGCTGATAACCCTGGAGATAGCCCTGGAGTTCATAGAAGACGATGAACTCGTCGAGATAACCCCGCAGTGCATACGGCTCAGGAAAATCCTTCTTGATGAGAATGACCGTAAACAGTACCGGCGCGCTGAGAACGAACGGTCAAACAGGGCAGAATAGATCACGCGGCATAATCGATGACCTTGTCGAAGAACCGCGTGCCCAGCCGGTAGAAAAGTATCATTTCGCCCGGCGAAAATTTCCACCCCCATAGTTTATTAACGAGGTCCTTGCGGCCGGTAATGACGGCCGCGTCCATCTTTGAAAGCGCCCTGTCGAATTTTTTTAGATTATCCTGGCGGGCAAAGATCGCGCGCATTGCAAGGCCGGCCTCCCAGGCCTTATTAAAGGGGCTTTCGTCCCAGATACGCTGGTACGACGAAAGCGACCCTTCATCGAACCTTCCGCTTTTTATCGCATGAACCGCGGTCTTTCCCGCGGAAAGCCCGCTGTATAGAGCTGCGGGGATACCGCTGCCGGTAATGGGGTTGGCCAGGCCTCCGGCATCGCCGGCAACCAGTAATCGATTCGAGTATAATCTTTTTAATTTTTTGCGGCAGGGGATCAATCCGGCATTGGTCTCCACGATCCTTCTGGATGAGAAGCCGGTTTCGGCTATGAACCGTTCAAGCTTGGGTTTTAACCCGGCGATACGCGAATCCGCCAGCCCTATATTGACCGAATTTTTTTTGGGAAATATCCAGCAGTAACCGTCGACATCCAATCCCGGGCACCACAAGGTCTGAAGGGTATGGGGCAGATCGCAAGCCCCTTCAAGCTCATGCTGTATGCCGTAGGCATAATCGAGAGTTCCCAGACGGCATTGCCGGGCAATGCGTGATTGCGGGCCGTCGGAGGCAATGATGAGGCCGGATGTAAAATCGCCTTTTGTCGTCGATACCGTGACCGTATCGCCTATGGAGACCGTGCTGACAGAGGTACCGAAGAGCCGTTCAGCGCCTGCATCACACGCCTTCATCGCAAGGTCATGATCGAAGATTTTTCTGTTCAAGACGTATCCGCGTGTCCTTCCGGTCTTTACCATGACCTTGCCGCCGTGTAAAAAACCGGTGATGATAGAATCGTATTCACTTGATATCCAACGGTCTTCAAGGCGCATATTCAGGAAGGAGAGAGACTTGAGCCCTATGCCTTCGGCACATTCTTTGGGCGTACCGGGGCTGATCTTTCTATCGATTAATAGGACGCTTAAACCGGCCTTCGCGGCCGTATGCCCTGCCATCGACCCTGCCGGGCCGGCCCCGACGACGATCACATCATATCTTTTCATTATCTTGTCTTGTATGCTCTGGATAGTATCGAAAATGATTCTAACATCAGCTATGTCCCAATACAATAAAATAGTGGCATATGCCGGCTGTTCGCGCCCGCTCATAATCCGGTGACGCCCTGTCCGCGATATGGTAGAATAGTACCGGAGGTACGCCATGAAAAAATGCCCTTATTGCGCCGAACAGATAAAGGACGAGGCCGTTAAATGCAGATTTTGCGGCGAATTTTTGAATAAGGGACATGCCCCGGCGGGTACGACAACCGGCGGAGAATCCCGGGGAGAGGCGGTGTCCCGGGACGGGGTAAAGAGAATACTCATTATCGAGGATGACGTTGACGTGACCAAGGTCGTCAAGGCGCGTATCGAGTCTCAACGGGACTACAAAGTCTCTCTTGCGCATGACGGCGAGGCCGGTTTACAAGCCATCATTTCTGACCCCCCGGATATGCTGATACTGGACATCAACATTCCGAAAATGAACGGTATACAGCTTTATAAAAAAATATGCGGCACTAATACGCATCCGGCATTTCCGGTGCTTATCTTTACCGGGCGCGCGGAACTTGAGGACCTGTTCGAGGAACTGAACGTCGACGGTTTTATAAGCAAACCTTTCGACCTCGCCGAACTTTTGGGTGAGATCGACAGGATATTTCAAACAGAAGAAAAACCGTGTCTTTTTCTGGTAAAGACCGAAAAAAAACCGGATCCCGTGAATATCAAAGACGGCCTGCGCGTGCTGGGACTCAAGGTTGTGAGTATCGACAGCCTTGATGCCTTTAAGGCGGAAGCGGTTACCGCGAGGCCCGATTTTATCGTCATTAAATCGAGTACCGATTTGTCGCGCACCAAAGCACTTATCGCGGCAATAAGGGATTTTATAGCTAAGATGAAGGAGCTCAATAAACGCACCGATATCCCCTCGGTCCTTGCCGGCAGGATATGGCCGCTTTCCCATAAGGTCGTGATCGTCGCGTATACGGATGCGAAGGACCCGGCTGGATGCGACGCCACGGCCCTCGGCGCCGATATCTGTCTTACCGGGGACCAAAGCGCCGAGGACGCGGTCAGTACCGTTAAAGAGGTCCTGAACAAACGGGCGAAGGAAAAAGAAGATGAGGAGGTGCGGCGGACCTCCTCCATGCTTAAGGCGCCCGACCGGCCGAAGATCACTGATCTGGGTTTTTTCAGGTGATGCGATGACCTGGTGCCGGCACGAAAAGGCAGGCACTGTCCTTGCCGTGCCGGTATAATGTGTTACAATAATCATATGAAATACCGAGCGATCATCCTGATAGTATCATTGCTTATTGCCGGCCCTGCGCAGGCAAAGGTCATCAATGAGCACCTTTATCTTGTCCCGGTAGGGGATACCGACCGGAAGATAATCGACGCCATAAAAACAAAAATCCCTGACCTCTTGACTATAGCGGTTAAAATACATACGGTGCCGGCAAAACCCCTGCCCGAGAACGCCTATGACCCTGCCCGGAAACAATATAATGCCGTTACGATAACGGATACGATCGCGCCCGGCCTTGAGCTGTATATGCCGGATGAGCGCATACTTATTATCGTCGATCGGGATATCTACGCGCCGGGGTTTGATTTTGTTTTCGGCACATCAGGAAGCCCGGCACAAGAACAGAGCGGCGCCGGCAAAAGGACCTCTGTCATATCGCTGGCGCGCCTTCGTAACGAATGGTACGGCAATAAACCCGATGAAAGGTTGTTCCGTGAGCGTGTTGTTAAACAGGTGATCAATGCGCTCGGCAGGAACCTGGGGCTTCCGGATTGTCCCGATCACGACTGCGTGATGTATTTTTCCGGCGATGTTGCCGCGATCGATAAGAAGAAGGAAAGGCTCTGCATTGATTGCCGGCACAAGCTTTTTAATAAATATAACAAACCGCTTGTCGACGTATCACTTAAGAAAATTCTGTCCGGCATGAAATAAACAGGGGCTCGGCTATCCGTATGGCTTACCTTTCGGTTATTATTCAACTTGCGCTCGGCCTCGTTTGTCTGACCGTGCCCGGCATTGCGGTATTAAGGTACGGCGCCCGGGAAGAATCGAAACGCCTGCCGCCGGCGCTTTTTTTGTCGTTGGCCTTCCTGATATCGTCGCTTATCATAGCCTGTTTCCAGTTTATCCTTGTAAGCCTTGCGCCGCCGTTCATTGCCCGGCTTGCGACCATGGGATTTGTGATAGCGGTCCTGATAGTTGCCTCAGGTTACGGCAGGGTAGAAGTGCGGGATCTCTGGTCCCGGATGCCTCGGGGGGAACGCTATGCGGCGGGGGTTGTGCTGGCGCTTATTTTTTTGTGGTCGGTACTGATGCCTCTTTCGCCCTATCCGAGCCAGATATCACTTGAGCTGGGCGATCCGCCTTCGTATTATTGTATTGCGAGAAACCTGGCGGACGGAAAGGGTTGGATGCCGGGATTCCTGGTCGGAGATTATGCCGCAGGGATGCCGGAATATATTAAAACATTTCCGATCCCCACCCTCATAACGGTATTTTCTTTCCGTATAACCGGTTTTAATGTCTATGCGCTTTCCGTCTACAATATGATCGCCGGCGGCCTTATGCTCTATCTCTTCGCGACCCTTGCAGGGGCTCGGACAGGCAGGGCCGTAAATGATAAAATTATTTTCTTGCTCACGTTGACAGGGGCGATTATCCCGGCATATTTTCTTTTATTCGGCTTGGGGGTAGTGACATCGGCGGTGGCCTTGGCTTTTTTGGTTATTGTATCGTTACTGATCATGTATCCGGATCAGGAGCGCCGAAAGGCCGCCTATCTCATCGTGGCGCTTATTTTTATGTTCTGCTATCGTCCGGAAGCCGCGTATCTTGCCGCAGTGACATTCATTTCGTATGCGTTTTTCAAGGCAGTCAAGACGAGATTATCGGGTGTCATTGCCTCGATAGGGCTTTTGATCGCGGCTGGCGTGGGCTGGTCTGCGTTGCCGCGGCTACTGGGTGTTCTGGTCGGTATGTGGAATGGGATGAGCATCGGTTTTCTTTATTTTAATCCTGCCCGGAAGTGTTTTTCCCTGACAACGGGGAATCATTGGGCCAGTGTGAATAAAGAGCTCAGCAGCTTCTTTTTTTCAGATAACGGGACCGTGCGGGATATCATTAACTGGAAGATCGGATCCGAAATCCAGGGCCATCCGTTTATTTTTATTAAATTCCTTTTTGACAGATTCCTCGAATCGGCATACTATTTTGTAGAATCGATCATCCAGCCGCTGGAGACATTTGTCAAGTTTACGGATATTACGGCTGTTATCATCCTGGCGGTCATGCTGGCCGCAGGACTCATAAAATCCCGAAAACTGCCGGCCTTTGTTATTATTGCTTACCTGATGTTTTTGCCGCTGGCTAATATGGGGTACGGAGTACGGCATATCCTCGCGGTTTCGCCGGTAATAGTGGCTTTGTTCCTGCGATCTATAATCCGGTTGGCCGGAGAACGGCTGCCAGTGTTAGCTGAAATCGCAAAAAAGGTAAGGATCGGGGCAGTCTTTATCGGTGTGGGTCTATTTGTCTTTGTTTTCGATGTGTTAACCTTGTATGAAGTCAGGACGTCGCCGTCGGATAGGACCTATGTCCGGTTGTTGGAAGATGTTAAGGCGATAAGCGCCGACAACGACCTTATCGCGTCGAGCTACCCGCAACTTATTACCTGTATGACGGGACGGATGAGCGTCGGGACAACGTGGCTCTTTAGTGAACTCCCCAATGTTATACGAAAATACCATCCGGACATCGTTGTCCTGGATAACGCCCGGGATGGTCCGGCGAATTATACCCTGTTCCGTTATTGGATCGATTCCGGCCGGCCTGGGTTCGAAGGTTATATCCCTATTGTCCACAATCCCGATGAATGTTATATTATTCTGCGTTCGAGAGGTTAGGCTTTTTTTGTTGGTGAGAGGTCCTTCCCAAAAATATTTTTGCGAAATTAAAGATCCGTTTTATCGAATACGATCTTGCCAGAAAAAATAATCGCCGCGGTGAGCATACGACGGAACGGATTAAAGCGAACCTGAAGAGCGCATTCATTTGTCCTACGGTAATGCCCGCAGGGGCATAGGTAATATTAAAATAGTTACCGGGGTGGTAGTGTTCGTTTATTTCGCCCTTCTCAAGTAAATCGGCAAAGATGGGTGTCCCGGGGAGGGGGTTAAAAGGAGAAAAGGTTATTTGGTCAAAGGGCAAGCCGCATGCGAAATGTATGGTCTTTTTGATGTCTTCTATGGTTTCGCCGGGATACCCGATGATAAAGAAGGCGAAAAGTTTGAGCCTGTATTTTTTTATCAAAGAAACGCGGGAGGTTATCTCGTTAACGGTGATATTTTTTTTCATTCTTTTCAGGGTGCGGTCACTTCCGCTTTCAGGGGCAATCGTAATGCTTTCGAAACCCGCTTTTTGCATAAGATCGAGCATCTCATCGTCAAGAGTCTCCATGCGTATCCCGTTGGGAAGGCCAAAGAGTAAATCGGGCATGGAAGGTTTGAGGGAGATTATGGACCGGCAAAACCTGACGACAAATTCCTTATGGAAGGAAAAGTTGTCGTCGATAATGTTTATTCCCCGTATCGCATAGGTGTGGTATAGATAGTGTATTTCTTCAACGATGGATTCGACGCACCGTAAGCGGACTTTTGTCCCATGTATTGTTCTGGCGCTGCAAAATTCACATTGATAGGGGCATCCCCTTGTTGAAATGACAGGGCAGCTTCGGACCTTTTTAGGGAAATATCCGAATTCATAATTTCTCGATAAATAATCACGTAGTCTTATCGTATCGTAGTCCGGCCTGGCGATATGTTCCAGCGCGAATTGTTTTGTGGGGATCGATAGGTAGATCTTTTGCCTATGATCGTAATACGTAAGCCCCGGGACGGTGCTTAAGGCGCCTTGGTCATGAAGGCTGCCGGCGCTTATAAGATCGAGCAGGAGTTCGAAGGAATATTCGCCTTCTCCCTTGATCGCAAAGTCAGCGCCGATCTCTTCGAGCCCGCCATGCGCCCTTGCGCTCGCTGACGGCCCCCCTAAAATAACAACGCTATCGGCGCGGAATCTTTTTATGGTGGCGACCATATCCTTGACGGCCTGATAATTAAGTTCCCAGAAACTTATGCCGATAGCAATAGGATCGAGTCCTTCGATTAAACGTTCTAAGTCGTTATCGGAATACTTATCTAAGGCGAAATCTTTTATCGAGACCTCGTATTTTTTGCTCATATTGGAGGCAATGTAACCTAACCCCAGGGGGACAAAATTTACGTTAGGGATATCAAAGGAGGTCCATATCAGCAGAACATTACGCATGATTACATTCTTTCGAAGGGCTTCATTTATCGGATATTCATTTTACGCCAAAACATTGACGCGAACGCCTTGCCGATAACCGTCAGTTTACTTAAAAAAAGGGTATACGGGTTTTTTAAAACCCTTGCAAGATAAAAGAAACTGAAATAAAACCTGCGATACGCAACTTTGGATAAATGCTCCAGATCTTGGCTTGACAACTTCTCATGGGCGGCCTCTGTATCCTGCGGGGTTTTATTGGACATCTCCCGGTATAAAGGAGTGCCTTTAAACGGGATAAAGATCTGGAATTGTGCCGTATAGGGGCGGATCTGACACGCCCAGTCGATCAGGTCACGGATACTTTCGCGGGTCTCACCCGGCAGCCCTATTAAAAAATCCCCGTGTATCCGTAAACCGGCCCGCTGGGCATCATGGGCGAACTCGGTCATGCGCTCTTTGGTCAGACCTTTAGAGATCCTCTTCAGGACTTCGTTCGTGGCCGACTCAAAACCGACATGCAGATTAAGACAGCCTGCCTTTTTCATGAGAGCCAGCGTTTCAAAAGAGAATTCGGCGCGGACATAACATGACCATGCTGTTTTAATACCCCGCGCGAGTTTTGCCTCGCAGAATTCACGGGCCCGGGTTTCGGGAAAGGTATCATCCTGGATCATGACCGACCGGATGAAGGGTAGTTTTTTATCGATAAAGGAAAACTCCTCCAGTACATTTTCGATCGAACGCGCGTTGTAGACACGTCCCTTTACGAAGGTATGCACCCAGAGGCAAAAACCGCATATGCCCCACGAACAGCCGCGGCCTGTCATTATGTCCACGAAAGGATACGGCTCGGACGGTGTACGGTAATGTTTAAAGTCGAGATGCCGCGCGAAAAAATCGCTGACAAAAGGAAAGGCATCGAGTTCTGGGCCGGTTAAATAAGGCCGGGATGCGTTTTCAATGATCGCGGATGGTTCCGGGGTATAGTACAGGTTTTTTATGGTTTCAGGTTTTTCACCGCGTACGAGTTCCCAGAGAGGGTATTCAAATTCTCCCGGAATCCCATACCGTACCCGGCGGCTTTTTTCCATGAAGTACCGGGGCTCGATCGCAAAATAGGGCCCCACAAAAACTGCCGGAACACCGGATTTTTCTACAAGACTATCCGCGAATTCGATGTCAGTGTCTCTTGATTTATCTCCGGGATACATAACCAGAAAATCGGGTTTATAATCGGAAAAAATATTTTCCACGTCCCTGAACGTCAGATGATACGCGGGCGCGTCTACAAACTTTACCTTATAACCTTTATCTTCCATAAATGCCGCGGCATAACCCAGAAGCAGGGGGAACCACTGGGTCCCGGAAAGCGAGACAAAATCACAGCGCGCGTTGCGCATGTAATCCTTGCGGTACGGGCCGGATAAAAAAAGTATTTTCATGGGCATACGGTATCCCTACATTTTTTTTTGAAGATCCTGGGCCTTTTGTATCTCGAACAGGGCTACTTCATCCATGAACCCCGATTCGGCGCAGGGTATCTTGAACATCATCAGGAGCTTTAGGTCATGGCCTGCGGGTATCGTATACGGCCATCCCCGGCGGGCGAGGACGATATATTTCCCGCCTTCCTTGATCGCCTTATCCAGCACTGCCTGATTGTTGAAGAGCTGGTCATCTCCCGCGATGATACGGTTTTTGATCTGCCAGAGGGCCCTGAACCAGTAGGCGTGCATGTACACGGGTCCATTGTCCTTGACGAGCCGTTCCACCAGGCGAGCCTTTTGTCCGGCCTCGACAGACCGTAGGGGCTCGTTTTCTTCGGCAAAAAAGCGCGACTGCGACATCATCCGCGCCGCGATGAGCAGGATAATCGCATAGAATGCAAAGGCCTTGAGGAATGACCTTAATCGTTCATCGGATATGAGGGCCGAGGCATCTTTCATCAGGGAGCATATGAAAATAAATGTTACCGGGAAAAGCGGCAAGGCCCGTTTTAAATAGAAAAACGATGTGGCGCTGGCGATAAGATTAAATAATAAAAAAACCGCGAGCGTTATAGTCACACGAGAGGCTTTTTTCCTGCCGATCAGCGTACAAAAGACGAGAATGACAAGAAGCACTGCGCATATACAGGCTGCCACGTCGGCCGGCGAATCGATAATATGAGTGTAGCCTATATTGCTGAGATAGGGTTTGTCTTTTATATACCATGATACCAGGAGATTGAAGAAGAGGGGGATTATCAATATAAATCCCGTAGGTTGGAAGGTCCACAGGGCGCCCATTTTCTGAGCGAGAGCGGTATGCCCCGTCAGCTGAGCCCAGGCAAGCAGCATATTGGTATAATACGCGCCGGCCAGGCCGATGCGGGCCAGGACCGCCATATGCAGTGCGCCGAAGATAACAAGGCCGGCCGCGCCGTACAAAGCGATTGTGAAGATGGTTTTCAGGGGCGTGCGTTCGGCGACCATAAAAGCGGCAATGAGAAAATAGAGGTACACGGGATATATCGGTTTAAAGATAATAAGCGCCCCCGCGAAAAACGCCGTGTAACGCATCGCCCGCGAAAATGCCTGCGGCCGGGCTATTATGCAATACACCGCAGCCGATAAAAAAAAGATCAGAACGTTTTCCAGAAGCGCCAGGCGCGATTGAAAGAAATATTTGTAGTTGAGGACCTGGAACAGGGCCAGCCACACACCGGTCCGGGACGGCAGTATATGCACGATAGACAGAAGTATAAAAAGGGTAGCCCCCGCGGAAAAAAAGAAAAAGAAAAAACGTAAGCCTGTGTTGTCAAGGCCGAACAGCCGGAAACCCGCATAGTTCAGTAACGGCCCGCCTATTCCGAACCCGGCGGAAACCGGGGGGGTATAATCACTGATCTTTTGATCTCCCCCGATATACAGTGCCCGGGCATCGGGAATAGTCAGTTTTTCGTCAGCCTGGATGGTCCAATGAAGGGAACTATAATCGGCCTTCAGATCCGCCAGCTGAAGCAAGGAGAAGGCTGCCGCAAAAAAAACGGCTATTCTTACGTAAGATGTTTTTGCCTGGTCCGTCGAAGACAATATCATCGTTTGTCCTCCTGTCTTTTTGCGATGATCGCCGTGAGAGGGGCGAATCCTTGAGCGCGGGGGCGGTCGCCGAAAAGCCGGCCGGTCAGGGGCGTCAGGCCGTACCAATGATGGCGGACTTCGACGACATCGAATCCCAGGGCTACGAGGTCATTTTTTACGGCCGCGAAATCAACTCCCTGGCTGTGAAATTCGGACAGATGATACGTTTCGTCTAGCGCCATATTCTTGATGAGGCGTTCTTTCTGCGACAGAGAACGATAGAGCGATATGAAAAAGCGAAAACGTCTGAAAAAATGTTTATTCATGTCGTGGTCTGTATAAACGATGCCGCCGGGCCGTAAGACCCTGTACACCTCGTCCAGGATCGGCCGGTGGTCGTAAAAATGGTGCAAGGCCGCAAAGAGCGTAACGACATCGATACTCCGGTCCTTGAACGGGATATGGACGGCATCGCCTGAGACAGGGGAGGCCCCGAACTGCGGTATGGCCTTTAAGATATTGGTCGAAATATCGAGGCCGTATAATTTTGAAAAGATCCCCTGGGCCGCTTTTATTACGAAACCGCTGCCGGTGCCTATGTCGAGGAGGCTGTCGCCGCCGGTCATCTCCTTTATCGCGGTAAGCCTTGTTCTTAACCAGAATAAAAGTTCCTGGGAGCGCCGTCCGTCGATCTTTT
>JAQURW010000036.1 GCA_028715425.1 Candidatus Omnitrophota bacterium | reverse complement strand
CCCGCCTGTGCCTAGTGTCCCGCCGATCCCCAGCCCGATCGCTATGATGCCGATGTGTTCGATGCTGGAATAGGCGAGGAACCTTTTCAGGTCTTTCTGGACCAGGATAAAACCGCACGAAATAGCCAGGGAAACCAAGCCCAATAAGACCATCAGATTGCCGAAATAGTCAAAGCCGACGCCTTTTATCACGATGATACCGAACCTGAGCATGGCATAGATAGCGGTCTTTAACAAAACGCCGGAGAGAAGCGCGCTGATAGGCGCCACGGCCTGACTGTGGGCGTCGGGAAGCCACGTATGCATGGGGGCAAGGCCTGCCTTGGTCCCGTAGCCGACCAGGATGAAGATAAAGGCTATCTTAAGGATATTTTTATCCATAAGCCCTGCGGCCTGGACCATGTCCGTCCAATTCAGGCTTTTTATGCCGCCTGAGTGCGAAAAGGCGTACGAAAAAAGGATCGTGCCTAACAGCGCAAAGATGATACCGACCGAACAGATAATGATATACTTCCACGCCGCTTCGACCGACTCTTTATTATTGTAAAACCCGACGAGAAATGCCGAGATAAGGGTGGTCATCTCGATCGCTACCCAGAGCATGCCGAGATTGTTCACTGCCGGGACAACGAACATCGAAAAACAGAAAAGATTAAAGAGGATATAATAGATCGTTGCTTTTTTGACGCTGACGATGCCGCGTTCCATGTCTTTTTTAATATAGCCGATAGAGTAGAGCGCTGCCGCAAAGGCTATGACCGAAACGACAAAGATAAAGAAGGCGCTTAAGATATCGACATAGATAAAACCTAAGTATGAATATCCCTTTTCCGATACGACGGTGTTCTTTAAAAGCACTATACTCAAGACCAGGACCGCCAGATACCCGGCGGCGTTCATGAGCCCGATGAGCCTTGCCTTGCGGGTAAGGAGGGCTAACGCGGCAAGAACTAACGGAATGCCCAAAATATAAAATATATGCATGTTCCTTATCCTTTTAAGCGCGAGAGTTTATTGACGTCGACATGCGTAAAGAGCTTATTGATCCTGTAGACAAAAAATCCCATGATAAGAACGCTGACAAATACGTCGAAGAATATGGCGATCTCGACAAAGAACGGCATGCCGCCCGAGACCGTCGAGGCCAGGAGGAACATCCCGTTCTCCATGACCAGGAGCCCGATGATCTGGGCAAGGGCCGTCATCCTGAATATCATCAAAAATATGCCGGCGAGCACCATAAAAAAAGCTATGGTCAGCGTGGTCGTCACGAGCACATTGCCGGGCGCCAGAAGGCGCGCGGAAAAGACCCATGACAAACAGGTGAATCCCAACGCGCACAAGAGGGACAATTGCGTGTTGAGAAAGAGGCCGAGATTTTCATTGGCCTTTATTCTCGCAACGATCCTGTATAATAAGCCGGGGATGAGCACGACCTTCAGGGCGAGCAAAAGCCCTGCGATACTATACAGGTCTATCCGGCGTTCGGCTATTGCCATGAGCAACGTTACCAGGAACAGGAAGAACGATTGATAGCGAAAGCCCATGATCAGGGCCGGCATCCTCTTGGCGATGACCATAAGGTACGTCGAAACCAGGCACGCAAATAGAATTATCGTCTGCATATTATATCCCTAAGACCGCGCATACGACGGCAATGATCCCGAGGACGAACGCGAACCCCAGGAAATCAGCGGCCCTGAACAGGCGCATCTTTGCCACCGATATTTCCAGCACGGCAACCGCGAGAGCGATGATAACGATCCTTGTCATATACCACAGTATCCATACGGCCAGGTGCGCTATGCCGGCAGGGCCGGGCGAGGCGACCGGAAAAACGATCCCGGCTATCAGTAAAAACCATATCATTTGTTTTATAGAAGAAGCCATCTCGATAAAAGCGAGCGACCTGCCCGAATACTCAAGGACCATTGCTTCGTGGACCATGGTCAGTTCAAGGTGTGTCTCCTGATTATCGATAGGGATCCGCGCGGTTTCCGCGATGGTGACAAGAAAGAGCGCCCCTGCAGCCATAAGAGACGACACCGTGACCGTATGCATGCCGCTAAGCGCCGCAACATCGGTCGAGCCGTATCGTAACGATACGGCGAATACCACCAATAAAAGGGCCGGCTCGACAAGGCTTGCGATGAACATCTCTCTGGATGACCCCATTCCGCCGAACGAGCTTCCCGTATCCAGCGCCGCCAGGGCCAGGAAAAAACGGCCCAGGGCAAAGATGAAAATAAGGGCTAAGAAATCGCCCAGGCGGGGCATACTGCCCGGAACGATGAATAAAGGAACTATGAGGGCCGCCGTAAGCGTTGAAGCGATCACGACGAACGGTGCGGCCTTGAATATCCACGACGCAGTATCCGATACCACTTCTCCTTTTGAAAAGAGTTTGGCGAGGTTATAATACGGCTGAAAAATACTTTGGCCGGTACGCATCCTGATATTATTTTTTATCTTCGTAATAAGGCCGCTGAAAAAAGGGCTTATCGCGATGAAGAGAAGCAGTTCAAGCAGACTAAGAGCTATCGTTCGCATGTTAGAACCTGTTTATGAATATAATCAATAAAAGTACCGACGCAAAGATATAGCCGAGATAAAGATGAATACTGCCCGGCTGAATACGCCGCATGGATTTTGCCGATCTAAAGATCATGGCAAGCGCCGGGTCATAAATATATTTTTTAAAGACCTTGGTCGTATGTGTTTCATATTTAAAAGACCTGATATGATAAAACGAGTCCCTGATCTTTTGAGTCTTTCTATAAGGGCGGAGGAAGAAGCTGAAGGCGATCCTGAACGGCTTTGAAAAAGCGGTTGCGGTATATTCGTTGCGGGGGCTCAAACGGTAATAACCGCAATCCCAGGTCGTATAGGTTATTGTCTTTCCTTTGCCGGATAGCTTATAAACGGCAAATCCCATGATGCCCAGCGCCCCGAGCACCAGCGCAAGTAAAGGCACGGAAAGATAAATATCGTAGCCGGCCTGCGGGCTTATGACGGCATTATTGACGGAAAATTTCATGGCAGTTATATCGATGCCTGTTGCCGCGGCCGCGACGTGAGACAGTATCTTTATGACGGCTGCTCCTCCTAGGCCGAAGGCCAGCGTCAGGGCTGCCAGGAAGAACATCCCTGCCTTCATGGAGAAGGGGACCTCCAGGGCGTTGACCGCATAATGGCTCCTGGGCCGGGCAAGGAACGTTATGCCGAATGCCTTGACGAAACAGGCGGCTGCCAGGCCGCCGGTCAAGGCCAGCATCGCGCCTAAGACCCCGAGGAAGACCTTTGCGCTCCCTGTCACGGAAAAGGCTCCCAAAAAGAACGCCTGCAAGGTCAGCCATTCGCTTACGAAACCGTTAAAAGGCGGCAGGGCAGAGATCGCCATCGCGCCTATCAGGAAATAGGCCGCTGTATAAGGCATGTTTTTTATAAGGCCGCCTAGTTTTTCGATGTCGCGTGTCCCGGTAGCTTTGTATACGCTGCCGGCGCATAAAAATAAGAGGCCCTTAAAGATCGCGTGGTTTATTAAATGGTAAAGGCCGGCGATCATGGAAAATACGGCCAGGTAAGGCATATTCAGGCTCAGGAAAAACATGGCCAGGCCCACGCCTAATAAGATAATACCTATATTTTCGACACTGTGATAGGCAAGGAGCTTTTTAATATCGTGCTCCATGAGCGCATAGATAACGCCGACGAGGCATGAGATCACCGCCAGGACAAGGACCATTATCCCCCACCAGAGACAATGTGCGCCGAGGATGAATATTACGAAACGGATGATGCCGTAGATCGCGGTCTTGATCATGACCCCTGACATGATGCTTGAGGCGTGGCTGGGCGCCTGCGGATGGGCGTACGGCAGCCAGATATGGAGCGGTACTATGCCGGCCTTGGTGCCGAAGCCCGTCAGGAGCAATAAAAAAACTGTGTTCTTCGTCCCGGCAGGCATCGATGCGCAGGCGTTTTTTATGGCGGAAAAATCGAACGAATGCGCATATTTGAACATGATCAGGAACGCGGCGATCAGGAACGCGGTTCCTATGTGGGTCATAACGATATAAATAGTGCCGGCCTGGACTGATTTTTCGTGTTTTGTGTCGAAGACAACAAGAAAATAAGAAACAAGCGACATCAATTCCCAGGCGACGAGGAAGAGGATGGTATTGTTGACGGTCACCACCATCCCCATAGCGCCAAGGAAAAGTATGAGAATTAGCCAGGCGAGGGCCGTCTTCCGGCCTGAGGCCTCTCCTTTCAGATATCCTATGGAATAGACAGCTGAAGGGAGCGAGACCAGCGCGATAACGGATAAGAAAAATACTGATAACGGATCAAATAAAAAATATCCCATGTCTCTTTCTGAAAAAATAAGTCCTGGTAGGAAATACTACCGTGGCTTTCACTATTATACTCTGCCGGACGTTTCAGTCAATACTATTGTTGGTTTTTTCCGACGGCAGCGGGTAGGTGATCGTCCCCTGCCGAATACGTAAAAATGAAGTCAGGGCGTGGGGCCGGGCGGTTTTCAGGTTCATGATATGGGAGACTTTTTGACGCCTTTTGATAAGCGCATCCGCGATCAATGAGCGATGGCATCGCCAGGGGACCGCTTCGGCGCACATGATCGCGGTCTTTTTTAGGGCGGCAAGGGCCGCGAGCTTTTCGACCGCGGTTTTGAAACTATCCGTTGCCATATAATCGGCAAAACCCCGGAATGAAAGGTTTTTCCATCCAAGATTCCCGGACGCGGCATCCGGATGGCGCAGGCCTCCGAGTGTTTTCATGTGCCGGTAGCCGATGTGTTTATGCCGTAAATTTTTCGCCAGATCCGCTTTATTGAATTGCGGATTATGGCGGGACCGCGGTATCGTGCGTATGTCGACGACCCGTTCAATGCCGTGGGCTTTCAGCAGGGCTATGAATTCTTCTATGGTCCTGTTCGAATGGCCGATGGTATAGATTTTATTTTTTGAAGGATTCACGGTTTTTAACCCATTCTTCCCGGCGTTTGTATAACCCCGTCAATGTCATCTTGGCTACTCACCTCCCGCCTATGTCACCCTTCTATTTTTTCCATCGGCTGATTGCAGCAGACAAGCTCGCCGCCGCCGACTTTTGTTACCAAGACTTCATTGCCGCAGATAGCGCATCGGTACTTTTCACCCGCTTTTTCGACTGCCATGGTAATCCTCCTTTAGAGTATGATGATTTTACTCGGCGGCGCGCCGCAGATAGGGCAATGCGCCAGTTCGCCGCCCAGCCTGCCGGTATTGCCGCACGAAGTGCATACATAATAGGACTGAGGAGCGATATCTTCTTCGGCCTGATATGCCTTGACCGCTTCGGGCAAAAGGCCTGCATAATTTTGTTTTGCGCCGTATGCTTCGCCAAAGGCGTACCGGGTCAGCGGCAAGTGAGCCTTGACCGCATAGGGCAGATAAACAGCGTCAAGTTCGTCGCGGTCCGTTTTCTCAATAGTCCGGCTTACGTTAAGATTATGGCCGATGCCTTGAAGCTTGTTTAAAACACTGAAATAATTTTTCGCATGGTAAAATGCCGATTTTGATAAGGCCCTGCAGAGTTTTTCGATGCCGATAAATCCTTTTTCATGCGCGTCATCCGCGTAGAACTGATACCGTATGTGCGCTATCGATTCGTTGCCGAAGGCCTTCTCGAGATAGTGCCGCATTTTTTTATTTTTGTTCTCGCGATCATATGATGTATCCGCCAGAGATATATATTCATAAAGGAGCTTGCCGTCCTTATCGAAATAGAATCGCAAGACATGATGAAACGAGCTTGTTTTGTCGGGCAGGCGGCCGAAAAATTCCAGGCGCGCGCCGCCGCCTGCCGATACGACAACATTGTATCCGTCGACGGTATCCCGAAAATAGGAGTGAACATGGCCTGACAATATATATTTGATGTCAGCCTTATAAGGGTCCATAACTTCCTTAAGTTTCTGCCATTCTTCGGGCTTGATGCTGTTAGGCGAAAAGCTGTTAGGGGCGGGGATGTGGAATACTATCAGTATGTTGCCGCGTTTATACCCTTTAAGGGATTCATCAAGGAATGCAAGGGTTTCCGGCTCGAACACCCTCCTGGAATTATCCAAGACGACGATCAGGAGGTCGTCGTTTACCAGGATATAATTTTTCAGGCCGAAATATTTTACGTAATAATCCGTGTCGTGGTTCCCGCATAAGGTGTAGACGGGGTTTTTCGATACGTCGTTAATGATCCCGTGGATGTGCTTATAAAACTCCTCCAGCCCGAAAGGGACAAGGTCCCCCAGGATGATCTTGAAGTCCGTATGGGAACAATTCATCGCTTTCGCGAATGTCGTCATGATCTCAACACCAAGGCCGTCGCATCCGGGGTCGCCCAATACCGTGAACGACGAGACCTTGTCGATAACATTGACAACATTCGTTATTTTAACGACACTTTTCATCGGTGGCCTTTGCTGTATATTCGATGATAATATATCAGGCAAGAGATGACAATGACCTGCGTGGGCATTTCATTGACTTAGTTCTACTTGGGGGATTGTTCTTTTTCTTTTAAAGCAGTTTCAAGGGCAGCCGGAATTTCATTGCCGTATAAGGAGCGGACCTTGTCGTAACATTTTTTTGCCTCATCCGGCTGTGACATCATGCGATAGGCATCGCCTGCCCTTATGTAGACAATGGCAGTGTTCTCCCGGCCGGTGATGTGTTCGAGGGCTCTCAGGTATTCGGTGACGGCATCCGTAAAGTTGCCTTCGGCCTCGTATATCCTGCCGAGGTTAAGGTAGGGATCGAGAAATTCCGGATTTGTTCCGACGGCAATGGTAAACTGTTTTTTGGCGTCAGCGTATTGTTTTATGTTCGCATACGCGATACCGAGCATATTACGTGTTTTGGGCTGTTGAGGATCGATCCTCAGCGCCTCGTTGCATTCCGCTACGGCCTCCCGGTATTTCCCGAGTTTTAAATAACACCTGCCGAGGGCGTTGCGTGATTTCGCGTCGTTCTGTTCGATCGATACGAATTTGCGGTAGCAAAGAGCCGCCTCGGCGTATTTTCCGGCGTCGAGCAGCGCGGCGGCATGCACGTTGAGCGCCCATACGTCATCGGGATACGTTGCGATTATCTTTTTAGATACCGTCAGGGCATCTTCCCAGTCTTCGTTCCTTGTTATCGTCCTGGCGCTGTAAAGGGATACGAGGATACCGACCGCTATAACTGCGATCGTCATCTTTCCGAAAACCGGCCGGCTGTACTTTCGGTGAAGCAGGGCCGCTCCCGATGCCAGTAACGCTACAAAGCCTATCGAGGGGAGATAGAGGAACCTTTCGGATTCCAGGGCTTTTATCGGAATTATGTTCAAGACAGGGAGGAGTGTAATAAAAAACCACCATGCCGCAAACGAAGCCGTTTTCGACCGTTTAAAGAGGAAAGGAAGCGATACGGCGACGGCCGAGAGGACGACAAGGGACAAAACGACCCGCGGATCGGCCAGGGATACCGCAAAAGGTATGCAATAATTCGCCGCGTGTAATTTAAGCGGAAAAAATACCAGCCGCAGGTAATCGGTGACGACGATAAGCATCGTATAAAAAAGAGGGAGCGGATCTCCCCATCCTTCGAACTGCCCGAATTTACCGAGGACCGAACTCCTCAACGCCACAAAAAAAACCGCACAGACAATGAACGGCGCCAGTTTGAGCGCCGTATAAGAAACAGTTGTTCTTTTTGCGAAATGCAGCTCATAAACCGCCAGGATAAGAGGCAGGGTAACTGCCATTTCTTTTGAGAAGAGCGCCAATATAAAAAGGAAAACGGATGCCGCGTATGTCCTGCGTTTTTTTTCGCCGTCGGAAGCTGTTATATACGCGATAAGGGAGGCGCAATAAAAAAAGAGGAACAGGACGTTCGCGCGCCCCGCGCTCCAGGAAACTGCCTCGGTCTGGACCGGGTGCGATAAAAAAAGAAGAGAGGCAACGATCGCCGCGGCCTTGTTCCTGCTTATTAATAATATCAGAAAAAAAACAAGCACGCCGTTAGCGGCATGGAGGATGATATTGGTCAGATGATACCCGAAGGGGTTTAATTTCCAGACAGAATAATCAAGGGCAAATGACAAGGCGGTCAGGGGCCTGTAGATGTCGCCTTTCAAAGGCCCTTCGGCCGAAGCGGCGGGATCGGTAAAAAATGGCGCGGGATGAGCCGGCGATTTTATATAAGAGTTATAGACGATAAACGCGTTATCGTCCCCCATAAAATCCCCGCCGAGAGAATTGGCGTATAGTATCAGCCCGAATACGAAAATGTACGAGACGGTCTTTAGCTGATTCATACGTTTAATTATACCCTAGCAATGATATAATAGGTAAAAAATCGGTAGGATCGCCCTTTAAAGTTTTTTCGTGATACAAAAACTGTCGCTGCCTAAGAAGAATAAAGCGGCAAGGGCGCATAGTATTATGAAATTATATTCCCATCCGCCTGCGGTTATAAAAAAACCATTTTTCCAATGGACCAATGCGACTGCCGTGACCATAAAGATACCGAGCGGGATTATGGCTAATTTCATGAATAATCCCAAGAGCAGGCATATCCCGCCGATCAGACAGGTGTAGGAGGCAAGGTATGACCAAAACAGGGCAGGAAAGCCGAAGAGGGGCGGCAGCATCTTTGCAAACCCCGCGATCCCGGGCCCTTTGAATAAACCAAAGGCCATCTGTAAGCCGTGAGCCAGGAACATTATTCCCATGCCAAACCTTAATATCGCAATCGCCAGATTCATAAAAGCCTCCTTTTAATTATAGCTTAACAAACCGGCATATCCCGTAAAGCCTGCGCCAAATGAGGCCATCAGGCCTTTGTCTCCTTTATGAAGTAGCGTACTTTCCAGTATCTCTTTTAATACATATAAGACCGTCGGAGAAGACATGTTGCCGTAATTATACAATATAGTCCGTGAAGCATTCAAGGCGTCTGCCGGAAGGCACATGACTTCCTGGATCTTGTCGAGCACCTTTCTGCCGCCGGGGTGAAGGGCCCAGAATTTTATATCATTTTGCCCGAGGCCGTAATTCCTGAACAACGTGCCGGTAATATGTTTTGTCAATTCTGCGGCTATCCCGGGGACAGCTTCCTTGATCACATTTCTAAGCCTGGAATCTTCCGTGCGAAAACGCAGGGCATCGCGCTCGTGCGGCGCGATCTTTGAAGCGAAATCCATGATTTTCAATCCTTTTGTGTCCGGAATATTCGTCAGAAGGCATGCGGCAGAACCGTCCCCGAATATGGATATGGCCCTCAATTTAAGTGCCTGAAGTTCCTGCGCAGTTTTTTGCAGTTCGCCTCGCAGGCGCTCTACTTCGGTCTTTGCCAGAAGCATCTCCTCAATATCCTTGGTATCCGGCATAAGCTGTGACCTGGCGCGGCTAAGCTCTTCCTGACAGCGCACAACTTCTTCTTTAAGGCGCCCGTTTTCTATTTTCATCGCTTTTATTTCGCCTGAATTTTCCTGCGTTATATTCCCCAAGGAGGGAGGCCGGGGGAGCCATTCGCTGCCGCCCAGAAGCGGCTTTGCCTTCTTGGCCGCTAACTCATCGCGTAAGCGCACCTGTTCTTCTTTCAGTTGTTCCGTTTCCGCCTTGAGCCGCTGAATTTCCTCGTTTGCCCTCGTGACCAGGGCATCCTTGCGGCCGGTGTCGTCTTTCATCTTCCTTAATTCCGCGGTAAGGATGACGATAGCGTTGCGCGGCGGTATACGGGCGTAATCCTTGATAAGCACAACCAGTACGGCAACAAAGCATAGCCCCGTAACGGCAAGCAGTACGATAACGTGATAGAGTAATTGGGTATCCATAAGGGGTTATTTTTTTTAGCGGAATCCATGGTAAAAACCGCAAGAATCTTCGGGGGCCTTTCAAGCTCCTCGAGTTTTTCCTTAAGTGCCGGCCTTATGGCCGTGAGGTCGGCCAGAGGATCCCCTTGCTTTCTCGTTATCCCCATCGCTTTTCTAAGGAACGTGGCCATATTAATATGTTCTTGGGTCATGATGTTCGCATCCTTTCACAAAATATATTCAAATATGCTAAATATAAAAGATAATTCCGGACGATTATCTCACGGCAGGCAATCTGACAGCTGCATGAAGTATTCATATGATTAACATTATACATTTTTAATCAGGTATAAAGTCAATCGTTTCCTGCGAGTTTATTATTTCTTAAGATTCTCGAACATTTCTTCGGGGAGAGAGCCCCGGATTAGCCGCATCCGGCTGCATCCGGGGCTCCACTATCGATTGCGCCTAGCATGTCATGTGCGTCATATCCGAGCACATCTGTGAGCGGACGATCTTCTCGGCTTCCAGCCAGTTTTCCATATCCCGACCCGGCTTTCGGCCGCTTTTTTCATATAACTCTTCGGCCTTTTTTTGAACAGCTTTATTGAGCTGTTCGGTCGTTACTGACGTATGACAAGAGGATCTCCTTTCTGGCTCTTTGCGACTTTCCTTGAATTTACTCATCAGAAACCTCCTCTTATTCGCCTGCCTTACATTTCATGCAGAAATTATCATGCAGACATTTCACCGCGGTTTTCATCAGCACAAATATGAACATCAGTATAACTATCTGCCCGAATAATCCCCAGCTCATAAGTTACCTCCTTATTATTGCACCAGTTGAATCCAGGTGGCGTTATCATAATACACCCATACACCGTTCGGCGTGCCGAAATCAACCGCCACATCCGCCATGCCCGCGGGGTTACCGTCCATATTTCCGGCAGTTACGGATACCGCAGTAAACGGGCTCAATTGCACCCATATCGAGTTATTGTAGTAGATCCAAATGCCATTTGTAGCGTCGAACATGGCGATAAGGTCAACCGGCCCCGTGCCGTCGACATTCGCTGTCATTATCGATAATGCGGGAACCGTCACTAAATGCGTCCAGGCATTATTACCATAGACCCAGATGCCGTTTTGTGTGAAATTGGCGATTATCTCCGCTTTCCCGTCGCCGTTTATGTCGCCGGTTATAGCCGATTGCGCGGCCACGGACACAATATTCGTCCAGACGCCGGTCGCGTAGATCCATAAACCGCTCTGCGTGAAATTACCTATGATCTCATCGTTGCCGTCAGCATCCACGTCCCCTGCCGCGATCGACTGTGCGGCAACCGCCGAAAGCTGCGTCCACGTGCCGGTGTCATAGATCCATGTCCCGGATGACGCAAAGCTCGCGATCAGCTGATACGGATTACCGCCATTCAAATGTCCCGTAGCGATTGATACTGTGGTTGATGGCGAGATCTGTGCCCATACAGCGTTACTGTAGATCCATAACCCGTTCGTAGCGCCGAAATCAACGATAAGGTCATCTGTTCCTGTGCCGCCGTTGCTATTACCAACGGATATGGCACTAGTTGATAAGGTGCTTAACTGCTGCCATGTGGAATCGTTATAACATACCCATAGTCCGGATGCCGGCCCGAAATCGACTATAAGATCCTTCCTCGGATCAGCATCAAGATTTGCAGTAACCACTCTATCTATACCTGCTGAAGCAGGTAAGCCGGCCGGCGTTATGCCAGTTGAAGCGCTGGAGGCCGGACCTGCTCCGATGACATTTGCAGCCGTTACGGTAAATGTGTATGCAGTACCGTTGCTCAACCCCGGAACCGTTATCGGACTGGCGCCGCCCACAGCTGATATATTGCCGGGGCTTGATGTCACTGTATACGACGTAATGACACCGCCGCCGTTAGATGCCGGAGCTGTAAACATCACACTTGCCTGTCCATTACCCGGTACCGCAACTATGCCTGTAGGCGCACCGGGAACTGCACTGGGCAAAGTTATACTGCTCGAAGGAGTTGATGCGGCGCTTGTTCCGGCTGAGTTCGTTGCCATAACGGTAAAAGTATACGTTGTACCGAGGGTAAGCCCGGTAATCGTTATCAGGCTAGCCGCACCTGCAGCCGTTATGCCTCCGGGACTTGAGGTCACTGTATACCCTGTGACGGCAGTCCCGCCGTTTGGCGCAGGCGCAGTGAAACTTACTGTTGCCTGCGCATTCCCCGCAGCTGCAGATACTGCAGTCGGCGCTCCGGGTACAACGTTAGGTGTTACAGCAGTCGACGGCACCGATGCCGCGCCTGCTCCAATCGCATTCGTCGCAGTCACGGTAAACGTGTACGCCGTGCCATTCGTAAGTCCCGTAATTACTATAGGACTGGCCGTTCCTGTGGCTGTTATACCGCCGGGAGCCGAAGTCACGGTATATAAAGTGATCGGATTTCCCCCGTCGGATGCCGGCGCGATAAAGCCAACCGTAGCCTGCGTATTACCTGCCACCGCAACAACTCCCGTCGGAGCACCGGGCACTGTTACCCCCGGGGTAACACTAGCAGATGGGGTTGATGCCACACCTGTCCCGATGGCATTTATCGCGGCTACGGTAAAGGTATATGCCGTACCATTCGTAAGCCCTGTTACGGTGATCGGGCTTGCTGCCCCTGAAGCTGTTATGCCGCCGGGGCTCGAAGTGACTAGATACGTCAGGATCGGACTGCCTCCGTTTGATGCGGGCGCAGTGAAACTTACCGTTGCCTGTGTATTACCTTGAACCGCGCTTACGGCTGTCGGCGCATCGGGCACGGTAGCAGGCGTTACGCTGTTAGAAGGAGCCGATGCTGCGCTTGTTCCTCCCGCGCTCGTCGCTGTCACCGTAAACGTGTACGTCGTACCATTTATCAGGCCCGTTACTGTTATGGGACTCGCCGTGCCTGAAGTCGGTGTGCCGGCGACAGCTCCTACATAGGGAGTTACCGTATAGCCTGTTATTGCGCCGCCGCCCGACGCGGGAGCCGTAAAGCTCACGGTTGCCAGGGCGTTACCTGCGACAGCAGTCACGCCGGTAGGAATACCGGGGCCGCCGACAGGCGTTACCATATTAGAAGGAGCCGATACGGGGCCTGTCCCGTTTGCGTTCGTTGCCTTAACGGTAAAGCTGTATACCGTGCCATTGCTAAGGCCTGGCACGACGATCGACGTTGTGGTCCCTGTGGCTGTTATATTACCCGGATTTGATGTTACCGTATAGCTTGTGATAGGGCTGCCATTTGCCGCAGGCGCCGTAAAGGTCACGGTTGCCCCGCCATTTCCCGCCACTGCAGTTACTCCCGTCGGAGTTCCGGGAACCGAAACAGGTGTCACACCGGCAGACGGAAGAGATGCCGTACCGGTACCGAGCACATTTGTCGCGGTAACGGTAAACGTATATGCCGTGCCGTTCGTTAACCCGGTTACCGTTATCGGACTTGCCGTTCCCGTAGCGGTGATCCCGCCGGGGCTTGATGTCACGGTATATTGTGTAATGGGATACCCTCCCGTTGACGCAGGAGCGGTAAAACTGACCGTTGCTGTAGTATTACCGGCTACCGCGGAAACTGCCGTCGGTGTACCGGGAGCCGCCAAGGCGGCAAGAGGCGTTACGCTTTGAGACATGGCCGATGCGGGCCCTGTTCCGATCGCGTTCATTGCCGTCACCGTGAACGTGTAAGTAGTACCATTGGTGAGCCCGGTCACGGTTAAGGGACCCATCATACCCGATGCGGTTCTATTGCCCGGGGTTGAAGTGACCATATACATTGTTATAGGGCTTCCGCCGTCTGAGCCAGGCGCCATGAAATCCACGATCGCCTGAGCGTTTCCTGCGATTGCCGACATCATCATCGGCGCTCCCGGAACAGTAACTGCGGCCGGGATCACAATGTTGGATGCGCCTGATGATGCGCTTGTCCCGATCGCGTTCGTTGCTGTCACGGTAAACGTGTAGGCAGTACCGTTGGTAAGTCCGGTCACTGCTATCGGGCCCATCATACCCGAAGCTGTTATCCCTCCGGGATTTGAAGTCACGGTATATCCGGTGATCGGATTACCCCCGTTAGATACCGGAGGCGTAAAACTTACCGTAGCTTGCGAACTACCGGCTACTGCCGTAACTCCCGTCGGAACTCCGGGCGCTGTTAATCCGGCAGCGGGCGTTATGCTGTTAGAAGCGATCGATGCCGGTCCGGTGCCAAGGGCATTCGCTGCTTTTACCGTGAAGGTGTATGACGTACCGTTCGTCAGCCCTGTTACCGTCAACGGGCTGGCAGAGCCTGTCGCTGTCCTTCCTCCGGGACTTGAGGTCACGGTATAACCGGTATTAGGACTGCTTAAGTTGTGAAGCGGAGCCGGAGTGAACGTTACCACAGCGCCGCCATTGCCCGGCGCTGCAATGACATCGTAGGGAGCCGCCGGCAGTGCCGGTGCCTGAAATATAACCGGCCGCATCATATCCATTTCCTCGTGATCAAGCATATGGCAATGCCATACATATTCCCAGCCAAAGTTGATTATCTGGTTGACGACGGTAACAGGATTGCCCAGCGGATCGACGCCGAAAAAGCCGGCAGTAGACCCCAAAGGCATTGTCGGGTCCAGAGGCCGAACGCTATCGGGAATGTTGAAAGGAATGGTAGGGGTAACCGGCTTTAACGCGACGATCGTATCCTCAAGCGGACTCATCCTGACGGTGTCCTTCCAGCCCAATTCATTAGGTTCCGGCGGCCTTATCGCGCCGTCCCACCCGACTCTATTGATAACCTGTACATTGAAAAGATGGAAGTGAACGGCGTGAGTATCGACACCGTTATGAGTGATCTTCCATATCTGTACGCCACCGGGTTGCAAAAACTCGGTCGGCGGATCTATATAGCCGTATGGAATTGTCGTCTGATTTAAACTATTGGTAAAGGGGAGTTCTACCCCCAACGTTGCATTCATACGCCCATAGTCCATTTCAAACAGTTCTTGTATAGCCTTTGATCCCATAGGTGTCGTTCTTGTGAGGCTGGCTGTAGCAGCTGCGCCTGTGCCGCCGCCACTGCTAAAAGCTACCGTGGGAACCGAAGTATAACCCGCCCCGCCGCCGTTAGTAAAGGTAACTGCGTCAACAACTCCCGTAAGCGTTGCCCGCGCAGCCGCAGCAACGCC
>JAQURW010000221.1 GCA_028715425.1 Candidatus Omnitrophota bacterium | reverse complement strand
GATCGTACGGCGATACATGTGTTCGTATAATTCGCCTGATTTTCTTTTCCCTCCGTATGAGCTTTTACAGCTTGCCGCCTGTGTAAAGGCCTGGAATAATGCGGAAGTCACGGTGATCGATGCCATAGCGCTTTCGTTGAGCGAAGCGGATGTTATTGCCCGCATCAAGACCGGTAAACCCGATATTGTTGTCTCATTAACAGGCATCGAATCGATAGCGACTGATCTCGCGGTCATCGATCTTCTTAAGAGGAACACCCCCGGCGTCACCTTTGCGGCGTTCGGATATTATCCGACGATTTTTGCCGAAGAGATCCTGAAAAAAACGAGTCTCGACATGATACTGCGTAACGAACCCGAAGAAAGTTTTTCGACATACCTTACCGCGCGCATGGAGGGAAGTGATGTTGCGAAGGTGAAGGGTGTCGCGCTGCGCGACGCCGCAGGCCGGATCATCGCAAATCCCGACGAGCGGATATCAGATCTGGATAAACTGCCGTTTGCGGATTATTCGCTGGTTCGTGGCAAGAAGTATGGCGAGATGCTTCTCGGGGGGCCGCTCGGCGTTATCCAGTCGAGCCGCGGATGCCCTTTTCAATGCACGTATTGCATTACGACGCACGGCCGGAAGGCCTTTTTTAAAACCGCCGGACGCGTTGTCGAGGAAATAAAAAACTTAGCCGGCCAGGGGATACACTTTTGCCGTTTTATTGACGATACGTTTAACGTCGATAAACAAAGGGTCCGGGACATCTGTGAAGGTATTATCCGGGAAAAAGTAAAAATGACGTGGAGCTGCCTGTCCCGGGTCGATACACTCGACGAAGACGTTTTGCGTCTAATGAAAAAATCCGGCTGTGTGCGTGTGTATGTCGGCATAGAGAGCTATTCTCAGAAAGTCATCGATTATTTTAAGAAGGGGTACCGGTGCTCCGAGATCAATGACCGCCTGCAATTGATCCGCAAGGCAGGCCTTGAAAGCGCGGGGTTCGTCATCGTGGGCTCGCCCTATGACGATTATAATGATTATACCGAAACGCTGTTTGGCGTGCTTGGCTCGCCGCTGGATTTTTTGATCGCGACGAAACTCGTTCCGTATCCCGGCACGCCGCTTTTTGAGAAGGAAAAGGATAAAATTATTTTTGAACTTATGCCGTACCGTAGCACGTTTATGCACGAGGTGTCTTCCGGCGAGGTTATACGGCTTGAGAAAGAAATTTACCGGCGATTCTATTTCAGGCCGCGGCAGATGATGCGTCTTCTTAAAGTATTTATGCGATCGCCGTTCCAGTCTATCATGCTTTTGATGTCGTTCGTCAAGTTTCTCGGCAAGAAGGCCGACCGTAAAGAACATCCGGATTTTTTATAGCGGTTCGTTCGAAAGGATTGATTGTGAAGCCATACAAGGTTCTGTTCATCAACCCTCCGCTCGACAACATCGTCAAGATGGAGATGTCGAGTGAGGTCATCGAAGAGATGGGGCACTATCCGCCTCTCGGGCTTATGTACTTGGCTACTTATCTTAAGGAAAAGTCCCGGTACCCGGTCGGTGTCAAGATACTCGACTGCGCCCCCGAAAAATACGGCTACCGGGAACTGCGCGCGATCGTGAGCGAATGGATGCCTGATATGGTGGCGGTAACGACATTTACGCCGACGATCGTCGATGACATACTGACGGCCAGGCTCGTCAAGGAGATCAACCCGGCGGTCAAGACCATCCTGGGCGGACACCATGTCGACAGTTATCCTCTCGAGACGCTGCGGTTACCGGAGGTGGATTATGTTTCTAAAGGAGAAGGCGAAGAGTCTCTCCTGGCGCTCGTCGAGGCGGTGATCGAACGGCGTGAGCCTGCCGGTATCCCGGGGATCGGTTATAAAAAGGACGGCAAATTTTTTGTGGACGATCGCACGCCGTTCATTGCGGACCTCGACACGGTGCCGATACCCGACAGGGGGCTTATCCGTCAGGAGCTCTATACCTGTACCCTCGGTGCGGAGCGTCAGGTCGCGACGGTCATGTCGTCGCGCGGATGCCCGTTCCAGTGCACCTTCTGTTATAGCCCGACCAAGAATTACCGCATGAGAAGCATCGCCTCGATCATGAAAGAGCTGGAAGATATCAAGGCGCGCGGCATACAGGAGATATTTTTCTTCGACGATCTTTTTAACGTTACGCCGCAGCGTACGGCCGATATCGCCCGGGCCATGCTCGAGGGGGGGCTTACGTTTAGCTGGAGTTTCAGGGGCCGCGTGAGCGCGATAACCGATGACATGCTGAAGGTCGCAAAAAAGGCCGGCCTCGAGCGTATCCATTACGGCATAGAGACATCCTCCGATGACCGTCTTAAAACTATTAATAAGCATACGACGGTCGACATGATCGAAAAGGCCGTAAAACTGACGCGGGCCAACGGCATTATCGCGGTCGGAAGTTTTATGATCGGCCTGCCCGGCGAAACACGGGGCGAGATAAACAGGACATTCGCCTTTATGCGAAGGCTTAAACTCGATTATGTCCAGATCGCGGTGTTGATGCCGTATCCGCATACCAAACTGTACGGCGATGCCCTGAGCCGCGGCATTATCAAGAACGATTACTGGAAGGAATTTGCCGACAACCCGCTGGAGGCCTCTACAACCTTTAAACCGCAGGTATGGACGGAGAAACTTTCTCAGGAAGAACTATTCGGCCTTGTCAACGTCGGGTATAAAGGATTTTATATGAGGCCGTCGTACATACTTGCCAGTCTTCTTAAGACCCGCTCGCCGAAAGAGCTGTTCAGCAAGGCCCATGCGGGTATTACGCTGCTTAAGGAAATAGTGAAAGGCAGCTGAATAATGCGGGGAACACCGCATAAAATTCTTTTCATCTCAACCTTCTCTTTATTTACGGGGTAGGGAATTTGCTGCGCAAATTTCTGCGGGATTGTTTTTTGAATGCGAGGTATACGGTTGCGGAGACCAGAAAAAAGAAGATCGACAGAACACTGATGCCCAAACCGGGCAAAAGGCCCGGCGTGCGGTAGCGGAATACCACGCTATGCTTTCCCGCCGGAACTTCGACGGCCTTAAACGCGATATCGGACCGGTAGATCTTTACCTTGTTGCCGTCTACCGAGGCCGTCCACCCCGCGCTATAGTTCTCGTTCAAGACGAGGAGTGCGCTGCGTTCGGCATCGACCGTGGCGGTGATCCGTTCATCGGTAGCGGCAACGATCTTTACCGCATTCCTGATCGGGGCAGGGCTGGCCGAGAGGGACGGCTTTGCGTCCGTCACCACGGTTCTGTAAATATCGAACGAAGGGTTCATAAGAATGTCGCGTGCCTTGAAAATATCCGGCAGAACGCGGTAATCGGCATAGAGTTTTATCCGCGGCAGATAACTCGAATACGTGATCAGTGCCCCGTCACGGTCAAGCTTGTAGGCTACGCCCGTCAATTCCCGGATACGGGGATTATCGGGAAAAGCGCCGAAGAGTTTTATGCGGTTCGACCGCTCAAGGCCGTAGAGGACCACGATGTCCCACGGCAGTATTGCGCCCCACGTAGTGGGTTTATCAAGGCCGAGCCGCACATTGCTGTCGAGCTCGGTATTTTCCGAATCCCCCAGGATGCGAAAACTTTTACCGCGCTCTGCGAATTTTTTTATAACGAACGATTCATTGTCCGTCAGGGCATGGAACGGCGCCGGCGAAAGGAAGTTCCATAACGCTCCTATATTTGCGCGTGACATGGTGACAAGGTCGAGCGAGACGAAGATGACGATAAAATACCTGGCCAGCCGCTGCGTTTCCCGCACGCAGTTAACGAAAAGGATCAAAAGGGCGCATATACTGCCGATAGTGAAGTACTTAAGCGAGTTCTGCATGTTCCTAAGGAGGCTTGCCATCAGGTGTTTATTCGACGCGAATACGTCAGGCCGCATATGGGCGATCTGTTTGAAAAAATCGTGGACATTAAAGCGGATAAGAATAAGCGCCCCGAGGATGCAGAGGAAGATAATAACGGTGAATATAAGGGCCCGCCGGCACTCTTGTG
>JAQURW010000035.1 GCA_028715425.1 Candidatus Omnitrophota bacterium | reverse complement strand
AGTAGGGTCTGTAAGGGTCTTTATCTGGTTATGAGCGCGGGCAATTATCCGGCCCTGCGAGACGATAACACAGCCGATAGGGACTTCGTCTTTCTCAAAGGCAATCGTTGCCTGGCGCAAGGCTTCGCGCATATACTGCTCGTGCCCGTATATCACACCTCACTCCTTCGCTTGAACGAGAGTATTATAATCTGCGCTGCCGATTATCGCAATAGGTTTCTATGAAGAGCCCCTTGAATATCCCGAAACCCTTGGCCACGCTGTACGAGCGGTAAAGGCACATAAGAAAATGCAATAAGGTAGCGAACCACCCCCGCACGTTCATGCCCAGGACATTTCCGCACGAACGGTTATTCGCCATCGGGATGACATACCCCATATCGATAGCCGTATATTTACGCGGATCTTTCCCGTGTATTGCCCTGATGATATTCTTTGCGGCGCTATCGGCCTGCGCTATGGCAAACTGCACAGCCATCCTTACGACAATAGCGCCCTGCCGTACATACGCCGCATCGCCGACGACAAAGGAGCGTTCGTCGATCCTCAAATATTCGTCGACCTCCACCCTTCCCTGCGGATTCTTTTTGACCTTGAGATCCTGTATAAAGTCCGCTGTCCGCACCCCGGCAGCCCAGATAACAAGCGCTCCGTCGAAGACCCTTCCCCCGGAAAGGAAGACCTTGTCGCCCTCGATCTTCTGTATCTGGCTGTCGACAATGATATCTATAGCTAACCCGGCCAGATTGGATGACACATAGGCCCTCATCCATGCCGGAAGCGGCCCGAGGATCGAAGGAGCCCGCTCGACGATCACGATGCGGGCATGTCTCTTTTCTTTCTTCAAAAAGAGCCTCATATTCGACGCGATCTCAATACCCGTATATCCGCCGCCCGCGATGATGTACTGCGCGTATTGTTTTTCTTTCAGCTTCCGGTATATCGTTTCCGTGTCCGCCACATCATCCAGTTTGCAGGCAGATCCGCGGATATTGCCGTTCCCGTAAAAATTAGTCTCGCTGCCGCTGGCGATTATAAGGTAATCGTAGGCTAAAGAACTTCCTGTCGTATTGACCAGCCTCTTTTCGAGATCGACACCCTTTACCTCTTCATTGATAAACCGCTGGCCGTATCTTTTGACGGTCGCCTCCAGCGGACAGGTAAGATATTCCGGCCGCACCCCTCTTCCCAGGCGGTCCGGAAGTTCGGGCAGGAAATCGGACGTTGTTTTCTTATCGACAAGGGTAAGATCCACGCATCGCTTAAACGGCGCCAGTTTCCTTAACGCCGTCAGTCCGCCGAACCCGCCGCCTATAATTATCACCTTGTTCATATCAGTAGCCCGAAGATCAATATAACCGCAGTGACCGTTCCGAGAAGGACAGTTAATTTTGACGATTCGACAAGCCTTATCTTATCGTGATGATAGTTTTTCAGGACCATTGCCGCTTTTATCGCCAGCGCCGCCGCTCCTAACGACAAAAGCGCTGCCGGTTTAAGGAACCCGAGCGCGACGTTCAGGATGACGGTCAAAAAAGCCGCGGATGTCAAAAGGGCGTAGTAGAGGTACGCGTTACCCGCGCCGGTCAGGCTTACCAGCGTATATTTCCCGCTCTTGACATCGTCCTCGAGGTCCGGCACTTCGTTCGCAAAAAGGATCGCCGTCGTTAACAGACCAAAAGGGACCGACAGCATGAAGCTTTTCGCGTCAGGAAATATCCCGGTCTGCAGGAAATATCCTCCCATGACCAGGGCAGGGCCGAAGAGTATGAATATAACTATCTCCCCCAGTTTCCGGTAGGCGAATTGGAGGGGTTTTGCCGAATACGACCATCCGAGAAAGGCTATGACGCAAAAGGCCAGGAGGACAAACAAGCTCTTTGAAAGTATCGTTACGGTGACCACTGCCGCCGCCGCAAGAGCGGCAAAAAATACCGCCAGATTAAAAAAGAAACTGCAGGGAAAAACCCCTTCCTGGATCAATTTTGACCCGCCGAAAAACCCGTAAAAATTCCTGTCCTGCCAATCAGCCGGGCTCCTGGAATCCGCATAGTCGTTGATAAGATTAGCGCTCAGGTGCATCGAGACTGCCGCGGTAATACCGAGCAGGAATTCCGGCACCTTGAGATCGTGTTGTGGGACAAGCGAACCGAAGATGAACGGCAGGCTGCTCGCCGTAATAAAAGGCAACCGTAATGCCCTTAAAATTTTACTTGGCATGCTGTTTTTCTGTGTTATCATAGTAACCGTGCCTGTCCGCCTTCGCACGAATATTTTTGCGGGGCTTCGGCGATACCAGGCCAATGAGAACCACAGGTGCCTGTAGCTCAGTCCGGATAGAGCAACGGCCTACGAAGCCGTCTGTCGGAGGTTCAAATCCTCCCAGGCACGCCACGTTATCTCGAATCTCCCGCGGTAATTATTTTATTCAACACGGCAAAAGTCTTTTCTGGTACCGGGCCTCCGATGGCCTGGAGCAGCGCGGCTGTCCTTAAGGCTTCCTTGTGTTTTTTGTTACGGTATTGAAAAAACAATGTCTTGGCGTAATACCGCACATAATCCGGCGACATAGCCGTGGCTTGGGCGTAATCGTTCGCAGCGCGCACAAATTCGCCTTTGCGGTTAAGCGCAAGGCCCCTTTTAAAAATGGCCTCGTGATGCCACGGCGCCTTTTTGACGACAGCGTCATAATCGGCGATCGATTTGTCAAGATCGCCGCGTTTAAAGTAAATGTCTGCCCGCCTGATATAACTGTTCAACAGATCCGGACTTACGGCGATCGCCTGTGAGTAATCCCGCAATGCGGCGTCAGGGGCGCCTTTTCGTTCATACAATACGCCCCGGTTGGCATAAAATCCCCCGTCGGACGGCGTGCATTCGATCGCGCGGTCGCAATCCGCCAGGGCCCGGTCGATATCCCCTTTATTGAAATACGCATACCCGCGGTTATTGTACGCGGTACCCAGGAACGATGGATCCTGTGTTTTCGGATGTCTGAAAAATACGTCATAATCGGCAATGGCCTTGTCAAACATACCGTCAGCAAGATACGCGGCGCCCCGGTTAAGATAGGGCACCTGAAGGGTCGGATATTTTCTGATAACATCGCTCCAGAGGCTGGAGCTCGTCTGCCACACACGGACCCGCCCGGACGTTAACACCAGACACACCGCCGTGATTGCGACGAAACAGCCTGCCATAAAAAGCCGGCCCTTTCGGCCGGACATCCTGTACCGGGCCGTGATAACGGCCGCCAGGGCATAGAACCCTCCGATATAAGCGACGTATGAATACCGGTCAGCGACCGCGCTCGGACCGGTCGAAAATATCTGCAAGACCGGGCTTAAGGTGATCAGAAAAAATAACCCGCCGAATATCAGGTCTTTTTTGTGTTCCCGGGCAAAATTCCTGCATAGAAAAAGGCCTGCCGCCAGAACGGCCAGGACCAACGCTCCCCGCACGGGGTCCATCAGTTCAGCCGGCGGCGGATAAGAACAGGCAAGCCCGGCCGGCCAGACCATGCGGCCGATATAAAAAAGAAGACATTGAAGCCCTATTAAAATACGCCCCGCGCCGATGCGGAAATCGACATGTTCCCCGGCGGGCGCGTAGGCCTGGGCGCACAGCGACACCAGGATACATCCGGCGCTTACGATGACGAACGGGATCTTTTCCCGTATAGTTTTACGATTTACGGGATTGCCGTAATAATAATCCGCCAGAAACATAACCAGAGGGAAGGTGATGCCCATCGGTTTCGCCAAAAGGGACATAAAGAAGGCCCCGAGCGAGGCCCGGTAATCGGCAGTTTTCCCCTTGCCGAGATACCGCACATAAAATATGAGCGCCAATAAAAAGAAAAAAGCGTACAGCATGTCCTTACGCTCCGCGATCCACGATACCGATTCGGCATGCATCGGATGGATCCCGAAAAAAAGCGCCGTAAGGAACGCCGCGCCTGTCATGCGGCTCATCATGTAAACAAGCCAGAAGACAAGGATGCAGTTCAAAAGATGAAGCATAAGATTGGTGCCGTGATAGATACCCGGCAACAATTGAAAAAAATGGTATTCGACCGCAAAGGATATGAGGACGATCGGCTTGTAGAGGCCGTAATGGAACGAGGTCATCAGGCGCATCACTCCGCGCGGAGAAAAGTCCTTGATCGCGTCGTTCTCGGTCACATAGCGCTGATCGTCCCAGTTCACGAAATCGGCGTTCAGGATAGGATAAAAGACCGCGAGCGTGATGAAAAGGATAACGTAGATCAGGAATATCTTTTTAATGGTCATGTGATTTTTATGACTACCAGCGTGCTATCGTCGAACGGGGACCGGCTGCCGACAAATTCTTTAAGTGCCGTCTGAATACCCGAAAGGATCTGCCCGGCCGAGTTCATCCTGTCACGCCTGATCACCTCTATGAGGCGGTCGGCCCCAAAGGCGTCGTTCCGGTCGTTGACCGCCTCGGTAATACCGTCGGTATAAAAGACTACGACATCGCCGCCTGCAAGGCTGGTCTCGCCGACCGAGAACGACATGTCCCGGAACAGCCCGAGGGGGATACCGTCTGTTTTCAAAAAGACGGTCTCTCCCTTTTCCCGCCGTATCACGATCGGCGGGTTATGGCCGGCATTGACATATTCGAGGCTCGTTCTTTCGGCGTTAAGAACGGCGTAAAAAAGCGTGAGGAACATGTTGGCCTTGTCATCCTCGAAAATAAGCTCATTGGCCTGACGGATCGTGGCGGTAATATCCGGATTACCGCGGGCGCTGGCTTTAAGGAGCGTCCGCGAAAGGGCCATAAAAAGGGCCGCCGGCATCCCCTTGCCTGAGGCATCGCCTATGGCGAGCCCCCATCTGGTCTTATCGATAGGAATAAAATCATAAAAATCCCCTCCGACAATTTCGGCAGGGACGCATGAGGCAACGATCTCGACATGCGGCATTGCCGGAGCATGTTCGGGGAGAAAACTCTCCTGGATGCCCTTTGCGATCTCAAGCTCTTTTAAATATCGTTCGCGTTCGGCGGTTATGTGTTTTAGCTCCTCGGTATACGTGATAAGGTCCCCCGACATTTTATTGAAAACCGACGCCAGGCTGGCGATCTCATCCTCCCCCCTGACCTTGACGGTAAAACCGAGGTCGCCGGCGGCGATATGGCCGGCGCCTTTGATCAATTCGTTTATCGGGCCGGCTATACGCCGGGATATGATGATCCCCAGTATGAGCGACACTATGATCCCGACCACGAGGATGGTCAGAAAGCGCTCGCGCACCTTCTGCCGGATACTCTTGACTTCGGGCGCGGCTATATCGATGCCGAGGATCGCAATACTCTTGCCGTCAGCGTCACGTATCGGCGCATACCCCGAAAGGAACGACCCCCATTCATCCGTCACCAGGTTTGCGTCGGCAGCAGGCCCGGTAAATCCCTTGATCATCGCGGGAAACCGGCCGCCGTCATAGTAATCGCCCGGGTGCGCTGTCTTCTTGATCTCATGGGACGGTTTATTCACTTCGAGGTCGACGATAAAACGGAGGATGCCCTCTTTGTCGGTCTTGCTCATGATATAGATGTACTCGATGGAAGGATCCAGGTCTTTGACGTTTTGCAGTATCTGCGTGATCTTTCGATAGGCGGGGACATTCTCGCCTGCGGGGGTCAAAGGGATGGTACGAAGCTCCCCGGGATCGACCAGGAGCACCGCTTCCTGGGCTATTATCCTGAGTTTGTCGCGCAGCTCGTTAAACTGGGCTTTTAGCACTAGGCGGGATAAAAGGATATCGCTTAAGGCGGCCGAAAATACCATCGAGAGGACAAGGATAAGCGTAAACTTGACGCCGAAAGTTTTTATGATCCTCATCAATCGTTTCATTCTTGAACTACTATACACAATGTGTTCGGGTAATACAAGAACATTTTCCTGGCGAATAATGGTTATACAGGCGGGGTATGGTTAAGGTACGCGATAAAGACCCTGACCAATTCCGGGTCGAATTGCGTCCCGGAATTTTTTCTGATCTCCCGAATCGCCATATCGGTCGTATACTGTATCTGGCGATACGGCCGCGGCGAGGTAATGACATCAAAGGTATCGCTGATGGCGATGATCCTCGCTCCCAGCGGTATATGCTGCCCTTTAATATCAGGGTTCGGATAACCGCCGCCCGCGTACCGTTCGTGGTGATGCATAATAATGGACGCGACCCGGTCCAATCCCCGGGCCTGTTTGACGATATGCGCGCCGACAGTCGGATGCTTTTTTATCTTGACCCATTCGTCCTCGGTCAAATAACCTTTTTTATGGAGTATCTGCGGGGCAACGCTTATTTTACCGATATCATGCAGAAGCGCCGCCTCCCGTATCTTCTCTGTCTCCGAAGCGCTCAATCCCATTATCCTGCATACATTAACGGCGTGGCGGACCACATTACTGGCATGGTCATAATGATACCGGTGGCCTCCGGGTTCGAGATAATGCGCGACGGTTTCCAAAAGATGCAGATAACCTTCGCTCCCCAGCATCTTTAATAATTTCACCGCTTCATCGACAATGATCTGGGATGATACGACATCGTCGAATTTTTCATAGGCGATCATCTTCACGAGCCTTATACCGTTCATAATCTCCTGTCGCTTTTTAAACGATAAAACTAACAAAACATAAAATAAGCTTCCACTCTCATACCCTGGAAGCATGTGAATTATTTTTTGTTGTTATACGTTGTTATATCAAGTATACCTGCGGATACCGCTAAAAGCAAAAGCACATAACTATGTTTTGTATACCTTAACGAATCTTACCCGGTTCAATGCGGATATTTTTTCAACACGCCGAGAACTCCTGAGGCTGATTTCGGCATGGGCGCCTTTTTGTCGAGCACAATGTCCTCTGCCGATAGGTCATTCCCGTAGAGCGCACTGTTGCCTTCGGCATTTGCCGCAACGACAGCTCCTTCAAGCTTAGCGCCGGCAAATAGGCCGCGGCTGCGCGAATATGAAAGGATCCCCCCCTTAAGCTGCACGTCGGTTGCCGCCTGGGCATTCCGGCCCACCGGGCCTGCCGATACGGCAGCGTCAGCGCCGAGCTTGAATTTACCCTGAAGTATGCCGTCGATACTCCGCCGGTTCATAACGAGCAGGACCACATCCGTTGCCTGACCGCCGATCTGCCACCCGAAACTCCCGCCGATAAGATTGAACACGGCCGGGCTTGACCATGCCCCGGTCTTCTCGTCACGCACCATAAGGATACCCTGGCCGTATTCGCCGCCGATAACGAACCCTCCGGATATGGTCGACGGGAAAATAGCGATCCCCTCGCAGTTTTTAAGGAGATCTTCGGGTATCCCCTGATCGGGCATCTCTTGTATTTCACCGAGCACCGTGCCGGCCTCTTCGACCAATCTGGTCCATTTGTCCTCAGCCGCTGACCAGGGGGCACAGACACAAAACACCGCCGCAAGAACCGTACCTATTACTCTTTTCATCATTCCTCCTTCCCTCGTGCCGCTTTAGACCGGAACATCTCGAATCTGTCCAGGTACTTCTCCTGGATCCTTTGCATATATAAAAAGAGTCCCGGCGTAACATAAAGTGTGACGACCTGCGAAAAGATGAGCCCCCCTACTACGACAAGCCCCAGCGGTATTCTCGACGAACCGTCCGCGCCGTACCCGAGGGCAATGGGGAGCGCGCCCATGATAGCGGCCACGCCCGTCATCAGGATGGGCCTGAACCGTATAATACAAGCATCATAAATAGCGTCAAGGCTGGATTTTTTCTCCTCCACCATGATCTGGTTCGCAAAATCGACCATCATGATGCCGTTCTTCGCGACGATACCGAGGAGAAGAAATATCCCGACATACGCATACAGGGAAAGCTGGGCGCTGAAAAGATAGAGCGTAATAAGGCCTCCGAGCGTCGCTACCGGCAGGGTCGTAAGAATTGTGAAAGGATGAACATAGCTTTCATACAGAATACCCAGGACTACATATTTGAGAAAGATCGCCACCAGGACCAGTATGCCGAGGCTTGCGATCGCGTCCTGGAACTCTTCAGCCTCGCCCTGCAGTCTGCCGGTCACGTCCGGCGGCAGCGTACGGACGGCAAGCGCTGCGACAGCATCCGTCGCCTTGCCCAGCGGCATCCATGCCTCCACATTAAAGGATATCGTGGCCGAATTCAGCTGATCATAATGCGGGACATCCTGAGGCCCTACCGCAAGCGTCCATTCGGCAATGCTTTTCAGCGGGATCAGTCCGCCGGTGGTCTTTGAATGGAGATATATATGAGAAAGGTTTTCAGGGTCGTCCTGGAAATCTTTCATAAGTTCGACGATGATATAATACTGGTCGACGTCCGTCTTGTAGGTCGTGACCTTGCCGCCCGCGTAGGAAAGGGTGAGCGCGTTCTCGATCTCCTGGGCGGTGATCCCCAGGGTCGATGCCCTGTCGCGGAATATCCTGAGCTCGACCTGAGGCATATTAAGTTTGACGCTGTTTTGGATATCGATCAATCCGGGCGTCTTACGCATTGCCATCTCCAGGGCCAGTGCCGACTTATAAAGCTTGTCCTGATCGGGGCTGCTCATCATGTAAGAATATTTACTTCCCGTCGCAGTGCTTTCGCCGCCGACGCTTATCTCCAGGTTCGGGATAGCCTTCAGGAAGACAAACCCTTCCGTAAAATGGGCGATTTTTTTTCGCACCTCCATAAGGACTTCCTGCATGGGCTTGCGTTTTTCCTTAAGGACGATGACGACCATGCCCGTACTCTGGTCAGCACCGGGATTCAGTCCGCTTATGGTAATGAACCTCTCGACGTTCGGATCTTCCTTGATAACACCGTTCAGTTTGTCCTGGAAGGACTGTATCTGCTTTGACGACGTCCCGAGAGGCATCAATATACCGCCGATGATCGCGCCTGAGTCCCCTTCAGGCAGGAACGCCTTGGGAAGCACGGTAAAAAAGAAGCCTGTCCCGGCTATGCATAAGAGCCAGATGATAAGCGTGGAAAGAGGCCTGACGAGGGTCGCCCTGAGCGATATGCGGTACGCGTTCATGATCTTTTCCATGAGGCGGTTCATAAAGACCTGGACTAAGGTCGGCTTATCGTCGGCCGTCTTGGGCTTAAGCATGCGTGCGCACATCATAGGCGTCAGGGTGAGCGAGATAATACCCGAACACATGATCGCCACGACGACCGTGACCGCAAATTCCCTAAACATCCTGCCGATAGTACCGCCCATGAAGACAAGCGGCACGAAAATGATCGCAAGCGAGACCGTCATCGTAATGATCGTAAAGGTTATCTCCGAGGCGCTCTTGGCCGAGGCATCGAGCGGCTTCATGCCCTTTTCGATAAGGCGCACGGTGTTCTCGAGGACAACGATAGCATCGTCCACAACGAGCCCGATGGCAAGGATAAGGCCCATGAGCGACAGGTTGTTCAGGCTGAATCCGAGGGCCGACATAACGATGAAACTGGCTAAAAGCGACAGGGGCAGCGTCACCGAAGGGATGACGGTATCCGATATCCTGCCCAGGAAAAGATAGATGACCAGGATGACCAGTATCAGCGCGATAATGATCGTGTTCTTGACGTCATCGATCGATTCGACGATCGATATCGATTTGTCGTAAAATATCTCGAACCTGACCGACCCCGGCAGCTCGTTCTTCAGCGTATCAACGGTGTTCCGTATGCGCCGGGAAAGATCGACGGTATTCGCGCCCGCGACGCGCGAAACCGCTATGATGACGGCCCCTTTCCTCATAGGGCCGTCGGTATGGCCGTACATAACGTTCGAATCATCGTTCTGGACGCCGTCAAGGCACACCGCGACGTCCCTCATCTTCACCGGAGCGCCGTTACGGTACGCTACGATCAAATCCTCAAAATCTTTTGCCTGAAAGAGCTGCCCCTGCGGCTCGATCGAATAAGCGCGGTATCGGCCGTTCAAACTTCCGCCGGGCACTATGACGGTACCCTGTTGCACAGCGTCGGCGATCTCGTTTATGCCTATCTGGAAAGCAGCTATCTTGTTGGGGTCGGCCTGGATCCTGATGGCGCGTTTCGATCCCCACACCTGGACTTGCGAAACCCCCGAGATCATGCTGACACGTTTGCCGATGGTATTATTGCCGTAATCATAGAGCTCTCCCGGCGTCATCGTATCCGACACAAGCGAGAGGTATACGATCGGCTGATCGGATGGGTTCGTCTTGGTATAGGTCGGCGGCGACGGCAGGTCCGTGGGCAGGTTCGCGGTCGCCCGCTGGATGGCAGCCAGGACATCGGGCGCCGCCAGATCAACGCTCCGATCCAGCTCGAACGTAAGCGTTATGGATGTCGATCCTTCGGTGTTGTCGGATATGACGCCGACCAGCCCCGGGATCTGCATGAATTCGTTCTCGAGCGGCGAGGCGACCGTCGATGCCATGGTCTGGGGGCTTGCCCCCGGATACGCAACGCTTACGGTTATGACCGGAGAATCGACAACCGGCAGGTCGCTGATAGGCAGGGTCCTGAATGCCGCTATACCGAATATCACGACGACCACCGTGGCAAGAGTGGTCATGATCGGCTTTTTTATGAATACGCCTGAAAAACTCATCGTTAAGGTTTAGAACCGCTTTTTTTGGCATCGCCGGCTTGAGCGGCGGTAAGGTCGATAACAGGCACACCCGGGCTTAACCCCATCTGGCCGCTGACCGCGACCTTTTCCCCGGCTTGAACGCCCTTTAAAATAACAATGTCCGCCCCCTTTTTATCCCCGGTCGTCACCAACCGGAGCTCTGCGGTGTTGTCCGGCGTGATCACGAATACATATTGGCCGTCCTGTCCCATCTGGACCGCATCGAACGGCACCACGATCACATCCTTATCAATCCCCAGGATAAGGCGGATATTCGCGAATTGCCCGGCCCAGAGCTTGCGTTCCGTATTATCGATCTTGGCCCTCAATAAAATAGTGCCTGTGGTATTATCGACCGCATTGTCGAGGAATTGCAGGTTGCCTGTATAGACATTGTCGTTGTCCCCCTGGACCGTAAATTCAACCTTGAGCGTATTATTCTTCATGGCATCACGCGTCCTGGGAAGGTCGATCTCCGGTATAGTGAAGTCGAGGAACATCGTATCGATGGTCTTGATATTGACCAAGGTCGGGCCGGTATTCTCCTGTATGATATTGCCCAGGTCTACCATGCGCTTACCCGCCCTGCCGTCGACCGGCGAACGGATGTAACAATAATCAAGGTTGATCTTCGCGATATCGACGCCAGCAACATCCAGTTTCAGTTTCGCCTCGGACTGGGCCACATCCGTCGAATATTTGTCATAATCCTGCTGCGCCAGGAGATGGTCTGCCAGGAGCTGTTTGTTCCGCTCGAGCGTCGCCTTCTTGAGAGAAAGGTCGGCCTGGTCCTGAACGACCTGCGCCTCGGCCTTCTCAAGCTGCGCCTTATAAGAGCTCGGGTCGATCACAAAAAGGAGGTCTCCTTTTTTTATGTCCTCCCCTTCGGTAAAATGTATCTCCTTTATAGCGCCGCTTACCTGCGACTTGATGTTGACATCTTCCGGCGGCGTCAGGGTCCCGAACGCGCTGACCGTGATCGGGACGTCTTGCCGGACACTGACCGCAGTTTGCACCGGCCTCTGAAGAGACCGTTTCGGCATCAACATCTGGAGGATATTCTTTCTGATGACCGGGAAGGCAAAGACAATAACAAGGACGGCAACAAGCGCCGCTATCCTGGCTTTTTTACTTTTCAGCATTTCGCTCGGTTTTATGCCTTTCATAATGTCGTCTCCCCTCCGGGTTCTTGAGAACTAACGCACCTCTCCCATCGCCAGGCCCGGATACAAAATGCCAAGGCTGTGGACAAGTTCTATCAGCGCAAATAAAAGGTCCCGTTCGGCCTGTATGGAATTCGAGCGGGCACTGGACAGCGTATCTTCGGCATCCGTTACATCGAGCATGCTTTTGAGCCCCGCATAATATCCTTCCAGGGCAAGGTCATAGGAACCCTGCGACGCCTTCAAATATGCCTGGCTGGCCTTTATATTCTTGATGGCGGTCCTGAAATTAAAATACTTCGTCCAGACGTCGTTACTGGCCGCAAGTTCGGTCTGCTCAAGGTTGGTACGTTCGGCCGCCGCCAGCCTCTCTGCCTTTTTCCAGGTATTAACCTTGGCATATCCGTCGAAGACATCCCAGCTGAGCTTGACGTCAAAGGCAGAGTAGGAATAATCGTCGCCCCATTGTTTCGAATTGTTATAAAAATAATATGCGTTCTTGTTCGCGCTTGCCTCGGCATTGATCGTCGGGAAAACGTCGGACTCGGCGGCCTTGACCGCTTCGAGTTTCGATTTATAGTTTGCCCGGGCCGACTGCACGTCCGGGCGGAAAAGGAGGGACTGCTCGATCAGTTTTGAGACATCCCTTCTGCTCAGGGCAGTCGGTATCTTTCTGTTCGGCATGGCGATAATAAAGTCCGTGTCAGCCGATACGCCCAGGATGTTGGCAAGATCGCCCTTCTTGGCCTTCAGGTCGCCCTGGGCGCTCTGAAGGCTGTATACCTTTTGGTAATATTTCGACTCAGCCTGGTAGACATCCAGCTTCGACACCAGTCCCGCATCGAATTTTTTTTGCGCCGCAAGGAGGCTCAGCGAGGCATCCTTTACGTCGATCTCACTGGCGCCGAGCGTAGCCTGCGCGCTGTAGAGCGCATAATATTTCTCGCCCACATTAAGGATAAGGTCCTGGACCGCTTTATTGTAGGCATGATTGGAATTCAGGAGGTCAAAATACGCGCCCTTGATCCGGGCGCTGCGGCCGCCCATATCAAAAACGAGGTAACTGAGTGTGGCGCCGGGTCCGTACTGCAATTGATTAAGGTTATATAATACCTTATTACTGGAGATCTTCTTGGTCTGCGAGGCTTCCATGGTCCCGGTCAGCGTAGGCAATAACGCGGCTTCCTGGACCCTTTTCTGGGATTCGAACGCGCGAGCCGTCTCCCATGCCCCGCGTGTCGAAGGGTTGTTCGCAATGGCGAACTGGGCAAACTCCGACAACGTAATAGGCCTTGTCGCATCGATGCTTCTTTTACGCACCGCGCGCCATACGGGATCAGAGTTCCGCGACGGTTTTTCCCAAGCCGGTGTCTTCCAGATCTCGAACGGCGAGGAAGGGGCATGGATCGTGCGGCAACCGGCAAGCAATAAAAAAGACGTTAGAAAACTAACGCCGAAGAGCATTGATATATGTCTTGCCATAGAACTATTGTAACGGCAAGCGATTACTCTGTCAACAGCTTTTGGCGGATCGCATCGGGGATCTTTTGGGGGCGCATCAGAGACGGCGATGCCGAAACGATCGACATGCTGACGCACGCCCAAACGGTCTTTGCAACCGCTAAAAGCGCCTCCCCGCGCCTGATCTCCTGAACAAAGTAGACAGAAGCGTTCCCCAGCTTTTCTATACGGCTCTTGACCTGGATCGTATCGCCGTACCGTGCAGAATTTTTGTAATCGATCTCAAGGCGGACGACCGGGAACACTATCCCCTGCCGCATATATTCGACAAGGTCGACGCCCTGTTTGAGGCAATACTCGGAACGCCCCTCTTCAAGATATTTGAGATAATTAGCATAATAAACGATCCCGCCGGCATCGGTATCATGGTAATAGACTTTTTTTTCGATACAAAATTCTTTCATGGTCCTCCCTTTTCCTTATTCAAATTCTATCGTTGTATGTTCTATGTCGAACCGCGCATTGAGTATACTTTTTATCTTCTTCAGGAGCTCCCGGGTCGCGTCAGAACCTATATCGCCCTTCAGCCTGATATGGGCGCTTAAGGAATACATCTTCGCGGTGATTTCCCAAAGGTGAAGATCGGTTATCTCCCGTATGTCCGGGACCTCCTTCATAAGCACCCCGGCTACCCGGTCGGCGGTCATGCCTTTAGGCGCGGACTCGAGCAGTATGTTAACCGAGTCCTTGAATAATTCCCATCCCCATCGTACGATCACCAGCGCTATACCGATACTTAAAAGCGGGTCGATGATGTTCCAGCGGGTAAAATAAATGACCACGGCGCCCGCCACAACCGCGACCGACGACAGGGTATCCGCCAGCATGTGCAGGAACGCGCTTTTTATGTTCAGGTCGTCCTTATGCGCCCCGGAAAGGATTGCCGCGCTTACCAGGTTGACGATGAGCCCGATCATCGCGATAAGAAACATCTCCATTCCCACGACCGGAGCCGGGTGGATCATACGTTTGAGGCCTTCAACCAGGATCCAGACAGTGGCCGCGAAAAGGGCGAGGCTGTTCAAGAGCGCCGCCAGTATTTCGATACGGTAAAATCCGTACGTCCGGCGGTGGCAGGTAGCGATATTGCTGCAGAGGATAGCGCCGAAACTGACCGCCAGCGCGAAAAAATGCGTGAACATATGGCCGGCATCGCTGATCAAGGCAAGGGAATTGCTTAAAAAACCGCCGGCGATCTCCACGATCATCGTAATGCCGGTAATAGCCATGGTGATTTTGAGCTTGCGCTTCTCTACCGAGCGGTATTCGAACAACTCGTCGGTGACCGATGTTTGTTTCGGGCGATGCGAATGTCTCATATCTACAATCCTATCACCGGCGCGTCTTTAGGATACAGGACCGTAAAATTTATCTCTATCTCTTTCTTCTCTTTCGGCTTGATCACGAACTCCCAGAGATAAACGCCTTCCTTGTCCAGGTAATTTTTTTTGGCCGGCTCAGGCGTCACGGCAAGGTCCTTGACCTCGATCTTATCGGTCTTGGAAACCGGGACGCTGTCGATAAGCTGGACCTTTATTTCTTTGTCCTTCATGTTCTCCACGGTTATCTTATACCCCAGTTCCCTGATCAAGGTGAGCCGCTCGATCTTGCCGAACATCTTCTCATCAAGTTTGTCCTTGATCTTTTCCCGTTTCACGGCGACCTCGCGGTCGGTGCCGAGGTTAAGGTCAAAATCCTGCCCGGGCTTTTTCTCTTCAAGATAGGTGCTCCCGATGAAACGTCCGCCGAAATAAATATTCATCACGGCGCTCAGGACCTCCTTTGAGGACGATGCCCTGCACATAAGAAAGGAAAGCGTGCTCATACGCGGGACCGTCAGATA
>JAQURW010000034.1 GCA_028715425.1 Candidatus Omnitrophota bacterium | reverse complement strand
ATCTAAGAAAAAATTAAAAAAAGGCCTTTTTGTCACGTTTGAAGGGCCGGAAGGTTCCGGGAAGACTACCCATTGCAGGGCGATATACGGCTGGCTGCGTAACCGCGGGTATGATTGTGTCCTGGTCCGCGAACCCGGAGGGACCGCGATCGGGGAAAAAATGCGGGACCTTCTTCTTGACCGGAGGAATAAAGGCATCTCTCCGCGGGTCGAGCTTTTTTTATTCGAGACAAGCCGCTGTCAGCTGGTCCAGGAAATCATTGTCCCTGCGCTTAAAAAGAAAAAGATCGTCCTGTGCGACCGGTTTACCGATTCGACGGTCGCCTACCAGGGATATGCCGGCAATATGCCGATAGACGATGTGACCAGGATGAACGATATCGCGACCGGCGGGCTCAAGCCCGATGTTACGATACTTTTGGATATCGATCCGGCCGCAGGCATGGAACGAAGGGCCAAAGAACAGAAGCGGGACCGGATAGAACTCAAGAGTATGCGTTTTCACCATATGGTAAGGCGCGGCTATCTCGAACAGGCCCGCCGTGACAAAAGGCGCATACGCGTGGTCCGCGCTTCGGGGGAGATCGAAATGACCTATAAACTTGTCGAAATGGAGATCAAGGACTCCTTGAAAGCATATGGCGGCTGATAGTATCATAGGACATGAGAAAGAGCTTAATCATCTGGCTGAGGACATCAACCGGGATATGATGAGCCCGGCATATCTTTTGACCGGGCCGGAAGGCGTCGGAAAGAAGATCGTTGCGCTTGAATTCGCAAAGCTGCTCAACTGCGTCGGCAGTATTCCGGGGCAGAGGCCGTGCCGTGAATGTATTTCATGCCGGAAGATCGGCGCCCGGACATCACCCGATGTCTTTGTGATCGTCCCCGAGGGGCGGGGACACATCATAACGATCGATGCGGTACGGGATATAAAGCGTGAAGCTAACCTGAAACCGTATGAATCGTCCTATAAGGTATTCATCATCGATGATGCGGAAAGCCTGACGCAGGAATCGGCAAATTCGCTCCTTAAGATACTCGAGGAATCGCCGGCAAAGAACGTCTTTATACTTATTACCGCTTATCCGGAACGCATGCTGCCGACCATCGTCTCGAGATGCCGCGCGATGAGGTTTTCGGTGCTTGCCCAGGAAACGGTTGAGAGGTTCCTTATTCAGCAGCACAACGTTCCGCACCGCGAGGCATGCGCGATCGCGCGTTTTTCGGGCGGCCGTATCGGTGTCGCTGTCCGCATGAAGGACAGCCATATGGGCGACCGGAAGAATGCCGCGCTGGATAAGGTGCGGGAGCTGATCGACAATAGGCGGATGCGTTTTGAGGCAAAACTGTGGGAGTATCAGGACAGGTCACGGCTGAAAGAGGATATCGCGTATATCGTATCTTTTTTCAGGGATATGGCGGTGTATAAGGTCTGCGGTGCGCACGCTGAAAAGCATATCGTCAACAGCGACCGGATCCAGGATATTACGCGGATAAGCGGGTTCCTGTCCCTGGATTCTCTTGAGGACCTTATCGGCCGGCTTATTGACCTTGACGGTTATATCGACCGGCATGCGAACATAAAACTCGTTGTTGACGCTATCATAAGCGCGTTAGGAGACGTGGCATATGCAGGAAGTCGTACAGGTCAGGCTTAGAGAGGCCGGCGGTTTACAGCTTTTTTTCACCAACGGCCTGAAATTTAACGTCGGCGATTATGTGATTGTCGAGGCTGACCGCGGCCTTGACTACGGCCAGATCGCCGGGGATTCCGAGATGGTCCTGGAAAAGGACCTGACCGGCGAGACCCCGCGGAAGATCATACGGAAGACCAACCCCTGGGACCATAGCCAGATCGAGAAGAACAAGAAAAAGGCCAAGGAGCTCATGGATACCTGTTATAAGCGCATAGAGGCGCATACGATACCCATGAAGCTGATCGAATCGGAGTATTCGTTCGACCGCTCGAAGATCATATTTTATTTTACCGCCGAAAACAGGATCGACTTCCGCGAATTGGTCAAGGACCTTGCCAATACCTTCCGCGCGCGTATCGAGCTCAAGCAGATCGGGGTGCGCGATGAGGCGAGAATCCTGGGAGGGTTCGGCCCCTGCGGGCGGGAACTGTGCTGCGCAAAATTCTTAAAGGATTTCCAGAGCGTGACGATCAAGATGGCGAAGGACCAGAACCTGTCGCTCAATCCGACCAAAATCTCCGGCCTCTGCGGCAGGCTCATGTGCTGCCTCGATTACGAATACACGACATACCGCGAATGCCTGAAGGGGCTGCCCCGCGCCGGCCAGGAGGTCAAGACCGACAAGGGGAAGGCCAGGGTCATCAGTACCAATCCTTTAAAGCGTACCGTGACCGTCAAGACCGAGGACGGGAACATCGTCGACCTTGTCTTTAAGGACGGACAGGCCATCCCGGTCGTTATTAAGAAAGAGGAACGGCGATGAAGACGGTTTATATTACCACGCCGATCTATTATGTCAATTCTTCGCCTCATATCGGGCATGCCTATACCCAGGTTGCCTGCGACACCCTGGCGCGCTTTCTCAGGCAGATTAAACGCGACGTTTTCTTTATGACCGGGTCAGACGAGCACGGGGAAAAGATCGAAAAGGCCACCGTCGAAGCGGGGCTGAAAAAAGGCCAGGAGAAGGAATTTGTCGACGGAATCGTCCGGCGTTTTACCGGCCTTTGGGAAAAACTCTCGATACGGTATGACCGGTTTATCAGAACGACCGACCCGATACATGAAGAGACTGTCCGCGCCATACTCGGCGCATTGTATGCAAACGGGGACATTTATAAAAAGATCTATCAGGGATGGTTTTGCACGCCCTGCGAGGCATTCTGGTCATGGACGCAGGCCGAGAAGGGCATTTGCCCCGATTGCGGCCGTCCGTGCGAAAAACTTGACGAGGAGAATTATTTTTTCCGGATGTCGAAATACCAGAAACAGCTGATCGAATGCATCGAGAAAAAAGAGCTGGTGATAAGCCCGGCCATGCGCTCGAACGAGGTGGTGAGCTTCTTAAACGGGAATGTCCTCCAGGACCTCTGTATATCGCGGCCGCTGAAACGCCTGGCATGGGGGATCCGGCTTCCGTTCGATGATAATTTTGTGGCGTATGTATGGGTCGACGCGCTTATCAATTATTTTTCCGGGATAGGATATCTTGACAATAAGGAACGTTTTCAAGGCCTCTGGCCTGCCGACATACAGGTCATCGGCAAGGATATCATACGCCACCATGCGGTATACTGGGCCATCATCAACCTCGCTCTCGGGAGCCGGCCGCCGAAGAGGATATTTGCGCACGGCTGGTGGGTTGTCGGCGGCGAAAAGATGTCCAAGTCAAAAGGCAATGTCGTAGACCCTCTCTATCTTATAGATGAAAAAAAATATCCGGTCGATGCCTTACGGTATTTTTTATTAAGCCAGGTACAGTTCGGGTGGGACGGGACGTTCTCAGAGGAGCTCTTTATAGAAAAATATAACGCCGATCTTGCAAATAACCTGGGTAATCTGCTGAACCGGACCCTGACCATGGTCGAGAAATATTTTAACGGTGTGACGCCCGAACGCGCGCCGAACGGGAGCGAGCAGGGCGCGAGCCTCGGCCACGAGGCGGAGCGGTTGGGGGGGGGTATTGTCGAATCGGCTCAGGAACTGCCGGCGCGGGTCAGGCATTTTATGGATATCGAACACGAAGGCCCGGATTTTCAGGGAGCGCTCGGAGAATTATGGGACCTTGTCGATAAGGCGAATAAATTTATCGAGGTAAGCGCGCCCTGGAAGCATGCCAGAGAATCGAACGAATATGCCCTGCGTATCATCATCGATAATCTTATCCAGTCACTCGGCATAGTGACGGCATTACTCTATCCTTTTATGCCGACGGTCGCCGAGAATATGCGCTCGCAGCTGGGCATGGCGCTGCCGTGCGAGCGGATGACCCACGATATGATACGATGGGGGATCGTGCCGGCGGGGACCCGGACGCTTAAAGGCGCCCCGATTTTTCCGCGGATCGATACAAGCAAATGATAATCGATACTCACTGCCATTTGGATTTTCCCGAACTTTATGGAGAGATTGATGCCGTTATCGACCGTGCCCGGGAAGCCGGGGTCAAGTCGATCATTAACGTGGCTTCGAACCTTGACGGATGCCTTAAGGGCGCCGATATCGCCCGGCGTTATGAGAACATTTTTTACAGTATCGGCATACATCCCCACCATGCCGGTGAAGTGACCGAACAGGACCTTGCCCGGGTAGAGGATCTTGCCGGTTCTGCCGATAAGAAATGCGTGGCCATCGGCGAGGTCGGACTGGACTTTTACCGGAATCTGTCGCCGGCAGACGCGCAGGCAAGGCTCTTCGCGCGGTTTTTGGATATGAGTAAACGGCGCGGCCTTCCGGTCATTATTCATTCACGCGAGGCCGGCAGCGAAACGTTCCGGATTTTATCGGAAGCGCTTACGGTACCGGTTCGCGGTGTTATGCATTGTTTTTCACAGGACAGGGCGTACCTCGGGAAGATTTTGGACCTTGGCATGCATGTCTCGTTTACCTGCAACGTTACGTACAAGAATGCCGGCCGTATCAGAGATGTGGTGAAATATGTGCCCGCAGACCGCCTGCTCATAGAGACCGATGCGCCGTTCCTGGCGCCGCAGAAATTCCGCGGCACACGTAATGAGCCCGCGTACCTGGTCCATCTTGTCGCGGCCCTTCAGGAATTATTGGGAAAAACACCGGAGGACATAGCACGTGAGACTACGAGGAATGCTCAAACGTTGTTTCGGCTCGGCTAAGGCAGATTGGCCCTATGCCGTCATGCTGTTTTTTATCATTACGATCACCGCGCTGGCTTTGATCGCAGAGAAGGACGTAAAAACCAAAAAAAGCCCTGCCTCCCAATCCATGGCCGTTAATGCCGTTGACGAGAATGTCTTCGCTCAACATCAGGAGAAAATTAAGGGCCTCTTAAAAGAAAATATATCGCTTTATCTCATTCTCCTTTCGGTCAATCTCCTTTTGTTAGCGGTTTTTCTGGGAGGGATATTGCTGGATATAATGCTCATCTTCAAGGTGAAACGGAACGATGCTCTTATTATCCGTACACGGGAACATGCGGCCGTTCGCTGGGGTATGGCCGACTGCGTACGATTTGCGATTATCTTTTATTCGTTCGCGTATATCTTTATGATCGCCGAAGGCATGATGGTGCATACCTTTAAGCGGTTTGACCGCGATAATCTCCTCCTGATCCTGAATGCGACCGTTACCGACGGTATGGGCATCCTTTTTGTCCTTTATTATGTGACGAGCATCCATAAACACAGGATCGATGCGATAGGGCTTACGGCAAAGAATTTTTTCCGTAATGTCTATTACGGTATAACGGGGTATGTGGCGATCGTTCCGCTCCTGGGTTTGACGCTCGTCATCACCTCTATCATCCTGCAGATGGTTCACATGCGGCCGCCGGTCCAGCCCATCGTGGACCTGCTTATGGAGGAGAAGAAGGGCGCTGTCCTTGTCTATTCGGCCGTATTTGCGGCCGTATGCGGCCCGATCATGGAGGAGATAGCCTTCCGGGGATTTATGTATAACGCATTTAAAAAAAAATGGGGTGTGTTATGGGGTATCATGGGGACATCGGTGCTCTTTTCTCTCCTGCACGCGCATCCCGTCGGTTTTGTGCCGATCATGATCCTGGGGATACTCCTGGCATATCTGTATGAAAAGACAGGAAGCCTGGTCCCGTCTATGACGGTTCACATCGTACACAATTTGGCGTCGCTGGGGATGGTTTTTTTAATGAAGGGGATGAACCTGTAGGGGGTGTATATGCCGGTACCGACCATAGAATGGAAAAATAACAGGGTGCGGTTGATCGACCAAAAGGCCTTACCGCATAAGCTGGTATTCGTGGATTGTCTGACCGCCAAAGATATGTTCCGTGTCATACAGGACCTTACGATACGCGGCGCACCGGCCATCGGCATCGCCGGGGCCTTCGGGATGTACCTGGGCGTGCGTGCGTCGACGAGTGATACCTTCAAAGGGTTTTTTAATGACGTCAAGAAGACGGAGAGCTATCTGGCCTTATCGCGGCCGACTGCCCGCAATCTTTTTTGGGCGCTTGAGCGTATGAAGAGAACGGCATGGCAGAACCGGCGGCACCCCGTGCCGGTCATCAAAAAGAAACTTTTAGCCGAAGCCGAAACGGTCCTGGCAGAGGACAAGGCCGTCTGCCGCAGCATCGGCAGATTCGGCGCGGCACTCATAAAAAAAGGGGATACGATACTGACGCATTGTAATGCCGGCGGCCTTGCGACCGGTGATTTCGGGACGGCGCTCGCGCTTATCTTTACCGCCCATGCAGAGGGAAAAAGGATAAAGGTTTTTGTCGACGAGACAAGGCCGGTCCTTCAGGGCGCGCGGCTGACGGCATGGGAACTCATGCATGAGGGGATCGATGCGACGCTTATCTGCGATAATATGGCGGCAAGCCTTATGGCGCAGGGTAAGATCGATAAGGTGATCGTCGGCGCGGACAGGATCGCGTCGAACGGCGATGTTGCCAATAAGATCGGCACCTATAGTCTTGCGGTACTCGCGGCATTTCATCACGTACCGTTTTATGTCGCAGCGCCGTTATCGACCTTTGATTTTAAGATAACTGCGGGTCAGGGTATCGTCATCGAAGAGCGTAGCGGCGATGAGGTGAGGACGGTTATGGGATATCCGGTCGCGCCGAAAAAGATCAAGGTTTACAACCCCGCGTTCGATGTGACGCCCCATTATCTGGTGAGCGCGATCGTGACGGAAAAGGGGATCGTGAGGAAACCGTCGGTGAAGACGCTGGCGAGGCTACGCAGTTACTGAGAAAGTGCTATGCTGTCATTGTCCGCTCGCCTGTGTTTAACAATAGCTCGCTCAGAATGACAGGGTGGGGCCTATGAACGAACTTGCGTTTATCAAATATTTGACCAAAACTATTAAACCAAAATCCGACATCATCCGCGGCATAGGCGATGATGCCGCGGTGATTGATATCGGGCGGATGGTAGGGAACAGGCATGCCTGTTCCCTCCTGTTGGCCTCGGACATGATCGTTGAGGGCGTCCATTTTAATCCGGACACCCCGCCGTTCAGGATCGGGTGGAAAGCGGCCGCGGTCAATATAAGCGATATCGCGGCCATGGGTGGGATACCGAAATATATTCTGGTATCGGTCGGCATCGACAAAAAAAGAGGCGAACGGTATTTGCGGAAGATCATACAGGGAGCCCGGGCCGTTTCCGACAGGTTCGGCGTCCAGATCGTCGGGGGCGACACCAATGCCTCGCCTAAAACCGTGGTCGATGTTTCGATAACCGGTATCGTTGAAAAGAAATGTGCCGTCAGGCGGGACACGGCAGTTGCCGGCGACATGGTGTTGGTGACCGGCGTGCTTGGGGCGGGGCGTGATAATCACCTTACCTTTACGCCGCGTGTCAGGGAAGCGCGTTTTCTGTCAACGCGTTTCAGGCCGTCAGCGATGATCGATGTTTCAGACGGATTTTGCCTTGACCTAACCCGCATATGCGAGGCAAGTAATGTCGGCGCGCGTATTTATCCGCATTGCCTGCCTATTGCCCGGAAGGCGCGCAGTCTAAGGGATGCCACGAGCTGGGGCGAGGATTTCGAGCTTTTATTCACGCTTCCGGTACGTGAAGCACGAAGACTCCTGACCTATAAGGGCAGGCATGGATATCCGCCGGTTACGCTGATAGGGGAGGTTGTTGAACGCAGACAGGGTATCCGCTTTGTTTTGAAAAATGGTAAGACCGAACCGATAAAGCCGCGGGGGTATGTGCACTTTTGAAAAAAATAGTTATCTCTAAAAGTCCTTCCGAGACAATGCAACTCGGGTACGAGATAGGAAAGACCCTGCCTCCGGGGTCATTTCTCGCCTTGAACGGCGAACTCGGGAGCGGGAAGACCGTTTTTACGAAAGGGATTGCCAAGGCGCTCGGCGTAAAGGAATACCGTTACGTCAATAGCCCTACGTTTGTTATAATAAAAGAATATGCCGGCCGTATGCCGCTTTACCATTTTGACCTCTACCGGCTCGGTGCAGGCCACGATCTGGATACCGTCGGCTATGAAGATTATTTTTACGGGAGCGGGGTGGCGGTGGTAGAATGGGCGGATAAGATCCGTGCCCTTCTGCCGCGCGAACGGCTGGAGATAACATTTGCCCATGCCGGCGGGACGAAACGGCGGATCAGGGTGAAAGCGAACGATGAAAATACTCGGTATTGAAACGACGACGAAATATCTGAGCGTAGCGCTCCTTGACGGAGCTGTGCTGCGGTCCCATCGGCACGAGGATGCGGGTCTCAGCCATATGGAACGGCTTATCCCGACCATTGCGACGGTTCTTGAAGAAGCGCGGGTCCCGTTCAAAAAACTCGACGGTATAGCGGTCGGCATAGGGCCCGGTTCGTTTACCGGGCTTCGTATCGGGGTCGCGACCGCCAAGGGCTTGTCGCTGGCCTCCGGTATCCCTGTTGTCGGGGTCCCGACGCTTGATAGTATCGCTTATAATTATGTTACGCGTGAGGGCTATGCCATGCCGGTCCTCGACGCGCGCAAAGACCGCGTATACGCCGCGCTTTACCGTTCAGACGGCGTGAAACTTAAACGGATGAGCGATTATCTTCTGGTGCGTCCCGGTATCCTTGCCAAACGTCTGACGTTTCCGACGCTGATATTCGGCGACGGTGTCGATAGATACGGAACACTGCTGGAGGAGGCCGCTCCTCAGGTCATCCGTGCCTTAAGCCACGATTGGTATCCTCGCGCCGAGATCGTGTGCCGGCTCGGAAGCCGAAAGCTGACCGCCAAAGGCCGTTTTACGGGCGACCGTCTGTCGCCGATGTATATGTATCCGAAAGAATGCAGTGTAAGGGGAAAGATCCTTTAATATGCAGAAGACCTATCGCCCTACCTGGGCCGAGATCAGTCTGGGCGCAATACGGTACAACTACCGCGCTATTAAACGTATCGTACCGCAGGACGTAAAGATTATGGCGGTCGTCAAGGCAAACGCCTACGGCCACGGCTCCATCGAGGTCTCGCGCGTCCTGGTGGATGAAGCGGTGGATTATTTCGGCGTAGCGACGCTCGATGAGGCTATGATACTCCGCCATGCCGGGATACGTATTCCCATACTGGTCCTGGGTTCGGTATTTCCGCACGAGGTATGTACGGCGTCGGAAAATAATATTACCCTGACACTGTGTAATGACGAACTCTTGAGTTTTATGATTAAGGAAGGGGTTTCGATCAAGGTCCATGTCAAGATCGATACGGGTATGGGGAGGATAGGCGTCTGGCATGAGGATGCGCCGGATTTTGTACGGAAGATAAAAGATAAAGGCATGCATATACAGATAGAAGGGTTGTATACCCATTTCGCGGTTGCCGGACGCGACAATTTTTTTACCCAGTACCAGATCGATTCGTTCAATGCCGTGTTCGACAATCTGTCCTCTCGGGGCATTACGATCCCGGTGCGGCATGCCGCGAATTCTATCGCCATCGTCGACTGGAAAAATTCGCATTTCAATATGGTCCGCCCCGGCCTCATCGTATTCGGTATGTACCCGAAACGCAGCTTTCCGCGTCTCATAAAGCTGAAACCGGCATTTTCCCTGAAGACGAAGGTTGCGTTCCTGAAACAAGTCCCGCCCGGCAGGTCTATCAGTTACGGCCGCACGTATATTACCCAGGTGCCGACCACGATCGCGACGCTGCCGATAGGGTATGCGGACGGGTACGGAAGGATATTATCCGGAAAGGCAGAGGTGCTTATCCACGGCCGGCCGGCGCCTGTTATCGGCAAGGTGACCATGGACCAGATCATGGTCGACGTCGGTCATATCAGGAATGTGAAGGTCGGCGATGATGTCGTCCTTTTGGGCAGACAGGGCCAAAGGGTGATCAAGATCGAAGAGATGTCGCGGCTTGCCGGCACGATCCCCTACGAGATCGTGACCGGGGTCACGTGGCGCGTCCCGCGGGTGTTTATTGACAAGTAAACCGGTGGTTCGTATATCGTCTCCTTTGAGGTACGATGCGCGAACCATGCGATGAGAAGTATAACTTTTCGTATGAATAGGATCGAGATCAAGCTCGGGGATATTACCGAAGAGCGCGTTGACGCGATTGTGAACGCCGCCAATACGACGCTCCTCGGCGGGGGCGGCGTTGACGGCGCTATACACCGCGCTGCCGGCCCTGAACTTTTGGACGAATGCCGCACTCTCGGCGGCTGTCTCACCGGCCAGGCAAAGATCACTAAAGGTTATAACCTGCCGGCAAAATATGTTATTCATACCGTTGGCCCCGTGTAGAGCGTCGGTAAAGACAATGACGTAGGGAACAGGCATGCCTGTTCCCTGCTGGCTGATTGTTATCGGAATTCATTGATCTTAGCGAAGCAGTATTACCTGAAAACCATTGCCTTTCCCGCCATCTCTACCGGTGCTTACCGGTTTCCGCTGGAGCGAGCCTGCCGTATCGCTTTTTCGGCAGTACGGGAGTATGTCCGGGAAAATCCTGATATCGAGAACATCGTCTTCGTATGTTTCGATAAAAAAACATACGATATGTATTGTCAACAATAACAGGTGCGTGATACAATAAGCATTCATGATTGCAAACGATGGCCGTAAGGAGTTGTACCGGACTCTGCGGGTACTCGGGCTCGGCACGATGATCCCCTTCGCGCTCTTGGCGGGTCCATTGGGCGGATTTTTTTTAGGAAATTATGTCATGGCGAGGTTTTCGGCGCCGAGACCTGTTTTTTACGCGCTGGTGATCACCGGATTTGCCGGGAGCATGATGGAGGTCTTTAGGATTATCAAGGCCATGATACGAACGGAGAAGAAGATACCATGAACATAAGCTGGGTCCTCGGATTCCTTATCGCGATGGCATGGGTCGGGATTAATTTTGCGCTTCTAAAGTTTATCGTTAAACAGGCTGTCGTCACACGTTCGCGGCAATGGGTACCGTTTTTATTGTTCCTTAAATTTCCGGTACTTTATGTCGGCGGATATTATATCCTGAGGTCCGGGTCCTTTCCGGTTGCGAGCATTCTTGCCGGTATTACGGCCATGTTCGTCATTGTCCTTATTGTAGGGGTGCATTCGTTATGGCGGATGGAACAACAGACGGGGCGTTACCAGAACTCCCCAATATAGTCGGGATCACGGCAGGCTTTTTTAAAGGAACGGCGTTTGCCAGATTCATTCTCAGGTGGGAAGATGTCATCTTTTCGCTTATGGTCATCGGCCTTATCCTGCTCCTTGTCCGGCTCGGGTCGCGGAGGCTCGCGCATGTTCCCGGCAGGCTCCAGAGTTTCCTGGAACTTTTTGTCGGCGGGTTCGATGAGTTTGTGCGGGGCATTCTCGGGCCTCAAGCCCGCAAATTTACCCCGTTCCTCGGAACCTTATTCCTGTATATATTGGCCATGAACCTGATCGGGATGATACCGTTCATGAAATCGGCTACATCCAGCTGGTCAATGACGATGGCGCTGGCATTATGCGTCTTTGTGTATGTCCAGTACACCGCTATCAGGGGGATGGGGATCGTCGGGTATATTGACCACCTCGCAGGGAAACCGCGTGGTGTCATGGCGATCATTTTCGTCTTTCCCGTTTTTATGCTCTTTATGCATATCATTACCGAACTTATCAAGCCGTTCAGCCTGTCGCTTCGTCTCCGGTCCAACATATGGGGCGATGAGATGCTGGTCAGTGTCCTTGCGGGATATGGCCTGCCGGCGGTGCCGGTCTTGTTTTTCAATATGTTTTTATTGTTGATAGCTGCCGTGGTGCAGGCATTGGTCTTTTGTCTTTTGGCGACCGTATATTTTGCGCTGGTACTGGAACATGATGAGTAATTTAACAGGGGAGGTATAAGATGGACGTTAAAGTAGCGCTTGCGTTTTCGCTTCCTATTGCCCTCGGTATAGCGGCGATGGGATCAGGGGTCGGGCTTGGCAGGGCGATCGCCTCTGCCATGGAGGCATTGGGCCGGCAACCCGAGGCATCGACAAAGATACTTATCCAGATGGTGACCGGGGCCGCATTTATCGAGGCGATCACTATCTATGTCCTGGTGTACGCGTTTATTTACGGCGGCAAGCTATAAGAGACAGGATATGTTATGGAGCTTTTTAAATTACTTAATGCGAATGAAGTCGTTATCCAGATAATCTGTTTCCTTCTCTTAGTAGCGGTCCTGAAGAAATTCCTGTGGACGAAATTCCTGAAGGTGTTGGATGACCGGCGGGATAAGATCGCCGCCGATTTCAAGGCGATCGAAGACGCTAAAAAAGGCGTAGAGGACCTTAAGAATTCCTATGAGGGGAAGATCCTGGAAGTGAACGAGGAGGCGCGTCAGAAGATCGAATCAGCGGTCGCAGACGGCAAAAAGCAAAGCCGGGAGATCGTTCTTAAAGCGGAAGACGAAGCGGCGAAGATACTTGCGAACGCGAAGGAAGATATCAAGGTCGAGTTGGTCAAGGCGCGCAATGAGCTTAAGGATTCCGTGATCGAGCTGACGCTTGCGGTTACGGAGAAGGTCATCCAGGAAAAGCTGAGCGATAAAGACGACCGCGGCCTGGTAGAACAATTCGTAAAGGAACTCGACAAAAAATGATCCATGAAGTCATTGCCCGGCTCTATGCTGACGCCTTTCTCGGTTATGCCAAGGAAGGCATCGGGTTCGATAGGGGTATCAAAGAGCTCCAGTCGGTGCGGCGCGTATTCCGCAGTAACCCTGATTTTCATGATTTTCTCCAGAGGCGCGATATAGCCCTCCATGAGAAATATGACGCTATCGACGCAGTCTTCGCGGACGGCTTTGCGGCAGAAGCCCGCTATTTCCTGAAACTGCTGGTGAAAAATAAACGCATGGACCGGTTTTTCGACATCGCCGAATATGCGCGTCTGACGTACGGCCATGGGGCTAAGCATGATGCGCTCCTTAAGACCAGCGGGATGCTCGATCTCGACGTGCTTGAGCGCCTGAAACAGAAGATCGAGGAGTCGCTTAACATGAAACTGCGCCTTTATGTCGACCTTGATCCGTCTATCCTGGGCGGCGTATACCTGAGGGTAGGACATACGGTGTTCGACGGGTCTGTGCGGCGTCAGCTGGATGATATGCGGGAAAAATTATTAGAAATAAAGGTGGTATAAGATGGCACTACGACCGGAAGAGATAGCCTCTGTTATCAAAAAGGAACTCGAAAAATACAAGACCAGGCTGATCGTCGAATCGGTCGGGACCGTGCTCCAGGTCGGCGACGGTATAGCGCTGGTGTACGGGCTGGACGATGTCATGATCGGCGAACTCGTCCAGTTTTCGAACGATATCTACGGCATCGTGCTGAACCTCGAAGAAGCGAGCGTCGGCATTGTCATACTCGGGGCTGAGAATGCCATACGGGAAGGCGATATTGTTAAAAGGACCGGGAGGATTGCCCAGGTACCCGTCGGGGATGCGCTCCTGGGGCGCGTCATCAACCCGCTGGGGAAACCGGTCGACGGCAAGGGGCCCCTCGCGACCAATAAATACCGGCCGATTGAAGCCGGCGCGCCGAACGTTGTCCAGCGCCAGCCGGTCAAGGAACCGCTCCAGACCGGCATTAAGGCCATCGATTCGATGATCCCGATCGGCCGCGGACAGCGTGAATTGATCATCGGCGACCGCCAGACCGGAAAGACCGCCATTGCGATCGATACCATCATAAACCAGAAAGGCAAGAACGCCTTATGCATCTATGTCGCTATCGGCCAAAAGATGTCGAACATCGTTATGGTCAAAGAGACGCTTGAGAAATACGGCGCCCTCGAATATACGACGATCATCAGCGCATCGTCGCGCGCCGCGGCATCGCTTCAATATATCGCGCCGTATGCGGGCTGCGCCATGGCGGAGGAATGGATGTATAGCGGCAAACATGTCCTTGTTATTTACGACGATCTTTCTAAACACGCCCAGGCGTACCGGCAGCTCTCGCTCCTGCTTCGCCGGCCGCCGGGAAGAGAGGCGTATCCCGGGGATATCTTTTATCTCCACTCGCGCCTTCTCGAGCGCGCGGCCAAACTGACGGATGAATTAGGCGGAGGCTCGATCACGGCAATACCGATCGTCGAGACACAGGCAGGGGATATTACCAGTTATATCCCGACGAACGTTATCTCGATCACCGACGGACAGATATACCTTGAGAACGACCTTTTCTTTGCGGGTGTCAGGCCCGCGATCAATGTCGGGCTTTCGGTCTCGCGTGTCGGCGGCAATGCCCAGACCAAGGCCATGAAACAGGTCTCAGGACGGCTCAGGATCGATCTTGCCCAGTACCGCGAGCTGATAACCTTTACGCAATTCGGTTCGGAACTGGACAAGGCAACGCAGATGCAGCTCGTACGGGGCGAGCGCATGGTCGAGATCCTAAAGCAGGACCAGTATGCCCCGCTTCCCATGGCCAAACAGGTCATGATCATCTATGCAGGCACGAACGGTTTCCTCGACGATATCCCGGTAGCCCTTGTGCAGCGCTTTGAGACTGAATTCCATGCATTTGCCGACAGCCGGTATAAACCGCTCGAAGAGGAGATAAACGCGAAGCCTTTCCTGACCGATGAGCTAAAGGAAAAGCTTGGCAAGGTAGTCACCGAGTTCAAGAACGGATTTAAACGATGATACAGAACCTTCGGCAGATAAAGAACCGTATCAAAAGCATAACCAATACCAAAAAGATCACCAGGGCCATGCAGATGGTGTCTGCGGCAAAGTTGAACCGTGTCCGCGCGACATTCCATGATGCCAAGCCGTATCTGACCGACCTCCAGGTTCTTTTGGAACATATGCTTCAGGATGCAGACGACTTCAGACATCCGCTGCTGGAAAAGCATCATGACATACCACGCGCTGCCCTGTGTGTTATTGCCTCTGATACCGGGCTCTGCGGCACCTATAACCAGAATGTTTTCCGGCAAGCCGAACATTTTCTTGCCGGGAAGGAACGGAAGAATGTTGATCTCGTTATTATCGGCAAGGAAGCCTTCGGCCATTTCCGCAG
>JAQURW010000220.1 GCA_028715425.1 Candidatus Omnitrophota bacterium | reverse complement strand
TTCTTGAGGCCATGGACCGCAGGTTGATCATGCTGAAACGGGATGTCGATAAAGCCCTTAACGACGCCACGGATACTAAAAAGGCTCCTGACGGAAAACGCCTCAAGGAGACCCTGGCAGGCATCAGGAAATCGCTGGACGAATTCAAGACATCGTGACACGCAAGCCGCGACTACGTTTCCGGATAAGTATCGTTCTTGTCGCCCTGGGTGTATGGGCGGCATCCTGTTATGCTCAAGAAAAGCACTTTACGACCCGCTATACTGATATTGTCTACGAAGACGAAGTCCTCCTTAAGGAGTTCCTCTGGCATCTGACCGGCAAACGTTATACCCTGGCGGCCGATACGGGCGAGGCCAAGGGCCGTGTCGACCGGATCGTCGGCCGGGTCGAAGATATCCTGGATATGCGGCCGAAAGGCTTCAACGTCCGGGTGCTCCTCTATCCGCGCTATGACCAGGGGTATAAGGCAAGCTATATCCACGGTATCCGCACCATCAAGGTGTATACGGATGTCATTACCGACGGAATATTTGCCCATGAAGTCGCCCACGCCGTGATCTCAGCCTATTTCCAGACACCGCCTCCCCGCAATACGCAGGAGATACTTACCCGGTATGTTGATCAGCATCTGTGGGAGGATTATTTTTAGACCAGGATTATCTTCGCCGGAGGAAAGCCGTTAAAGTTGGGAACGGCGCTTGCGGCAGAGTAGGCGCCGATACTCTTCACATATACCACGTCCCCGACATATAATTCGGGGATCTCTTCGGTCGTCGACAAGGTGTCGAACGAGTCGCAGGTGGGGCCTGCGAGCGTGCTTAAAAATTTCTGGCCGCGCCTGAGCGTTTTAAATTCGTATTTGCAGTGGTCGAATACCATACCCGAAAAGTCCGCATAGATACCGTCGTTCAGATAATAATAATTTTTGTTGTTACGGAAAGCCCTGCCGACGACCTGGGTTACCAGTATCCCGGCCGGGCCGACCAGGAACCTTCCCGGCTCGGCGATAAAGCGCACGTTCCTGTCGAACAGGGCGCGCAGCTGTTTCGTTATATGAATGGCCATGCGTTCGAAGTTGACGCCGATCTCGCTGTCAAAATGCTGGATGGGGAATCCGCCGCCGATGTCCATTATCTTGAGCGGCAGGCCGTTCTTCTTGCATTCCTCGAAAATATTGGCGGATATCTCGAGGGCCTGAAGATAATTCTCCACATTGGTCGATTGCGAGCCGACATGAAAGCTGATCCCCATGGGTATCAGCCCGAGAGACCGGGCCTTGCGGAGCAGGAAATAGGCCTGGTCGTGGTCGGCGCCGAATTTAAGTGACAATTCGACCTGGCTTCCGATGTTGGCGACCTTGATACGCAGGAGGACATGGGCCTTGGGATAGTATTTGGCGATCTTGTAGATCTCGGGCTCGTTATCGAAGGTCATCAGGCGCACCCGCCTTTTTTTAGCGAACAATATATCGTCAGGCGCCTTGATTGTATGGGCGAAGATTATGCGGGAAGGGCTTGCGCCCAGGCGAAGGACCTGTTTCATCTCCGCGGCGCTGGCGACGTCGAACGAGGTGCCGAGATTGACGAACGTCTTGACGATCTCAGGGTGCGGATGGGCCTTAATGGCGTAGTACGGCACGACGTCGGGCAAATGTTTACGGAAACGGTTGTACTGGCGCTCGAGGACATCCCTCCTGATAAGCATAAAAGGGGTCGCGTGTCGTTTTAGGTATGACTTGATGAGGTTTTCGATGCCTGTCGTCGTATCGAGTTTCGATTTAAGGGCTACGGTGTCCACAGTATTCAATCTAAGAGACCTTCCGGTTTCAGACCGTTGCGGTTTTCGCAACGTTTGTTCCCGATGCTTCCCTGTCCTGCAATGTTTGCCAGTCGCTGCAATTCAAAAGGAACGTGGTGAACTGCCAGACGTCTTTTTCCTTCGGCTTGGGCGTATTGAAATTCGCGAATTTCGGGTTATAATTGTCGAGCGGAGTCCAGTCGACGGCGTATGAGACGAAGGGTTTAATGAACGGTATCGATATTTTAAGGATCTCTTCGTGGTCGATGTCGTCGGGCAGGCGGAAGCCGGCGTTGGGGTTTTTGATCATCCAGAGTGCCGCCGCAACGACCGATATCGCTACCTGGAGCGTTGTCGCGTTCTGTCCCGGGACCTGCAGCCGGGCATCGCGTATATCGAGGATGCTGCCGCACCACCAGGATTTAAAGTCATGCCCCATGAGAAGGACTCCGAGTTCGTCCCGTCCTCCGCAGATCTCGTCATTTAATATCCGCTGCTTTTTTTGAAGGTCGAACCGCCGCATCTCCAGTTCATGCAGGGAAGTGATCGCCGCATCCGAGGGACAATAGGCGTAATGGACCGTCGGCCGGTAGACGGCCTTTCCTTTTTCCCATACGGTAAGCCGGTCGGATATACTGTAGGCCTCGCCGTGGCGTATGACCATGCCGGTGATCTCGCCGCACGGGACCCATGACCGTACCCAGGTCCTGATGCCGAGGGTGGTCAGGCATATCTGGTTTTTCGGCCCTGACTTGTGGAAGACCGCCGTTTTCGGGATATTCCGTTCGTGCGTGCCCCACCCGAGCTCGGCCGGGGCGATCCCCTCTTCGTAAAAGCCTTCGATACTCCATGTGTTGACAAATTCGTTTTCCTGTTTCGGCTGCGAGGTGACCTGGGTGTCGCGTTCCGAGATGTGGATGGTCTTGACGCCGGCAAGACGCGCCATCTCGCCGAAATTTTTTGTGTTGAGGGCGTCTTCGATAAGCTCGCGGCGCGGGTCGTTCTTTTTTTCGGCAAGGATCCTTTTCGCCATGTCGATCAGCGCATATTTGGTGAAATGCGAGACAAGGCCCGGATTCGCGCCGTGGTCGACGATCGCGGTGGCGCCGTTATTGCCGCCCCAGCGGTCGAGCATCTTGCGTATCTCCATATGCCGGGCGTAGAGCGTATATTTTGTCGGGTCGATGCGCTTGGAATCCTTATACGGGTTCCATTCCTCGATGGATGTATTGACATAGAGGACCTTGTTCGTGCGGCACCATTCGACAATGGCGATGCATTCGATGTTCCATGCAAGGTCGATGATGAGGTCGCCGGCGCCGACGTATTTCGACAGTAGTTGCGCATAATTATCCTGGGTTATCCTGTCGATGACGTAGTGCACGCCTTTGGCGAGGGAATCTTTGATACGGTTTTTATTGTCCACGAAATCCATTATGGTGACATTTGCCGGGGGTGCTTCGATGAGCCTGAGTACAAGGGGGATAGCGCACTGCGCCACGGAGCCGCAGCCGATTACCAGTATTTTTCCTTGAAACTTCATCAGCACCTCCTCACACGATAATATTATTAGCGGGCAATAATATATTTACTGTATTCTATCCTAAAAAAATAAATTTTAAAAGAAAAAAATACGTAAATTTTTTATTTTGAAATTTTTTACACAACGCAAAAATCGAGCAGGGAATGGCCTATTGCCTCGAAGAGATCGGACAACCTTTCCATCGGAAGCCCCAGAATATTGAAATACGAGCCGTGTATGTCGTCGAAGATCAGGCTTCCCACGCCTTCGATGGAAAAGCCGCCGGCCTTGTCGAACGACCCGAGTTTCTCGAAATAATGAGCGATGTGGTGCTCCGGGATACGTTTTACGTTGAGGGTGGATTTGGCGAAACCGGATGTGTTTTTTTGCGTGCGGGTATTGATGACGAAAAGGCCGGTGTATACGTCTATCGATGCGCCGCTGAATTGCCTGAGCATCGCCCTGGCGTGCCGGCTGTCGCGGGGTTTGCCGATAACTTCGTTGCCCAGGGTGACGAGCGTGTCCGCGCCGATCACGATCACCGCGGCATCGCGGAGCCCGGGCTCGTTCATGACCGAGCGGACCTTGCGTTCCGCATTTTTTATGACGGATGAGATAATATGTTTCTTTTTTGGATGGATCTCTTTTGCGTCGGACGGCATGACCGTGTGCGCGATGCCGCACGACGTAAGGATGGCCGAACGGCGCTTACTTTGTGACGCAAGAATGATAGGC
>JAQURW010000219.1 GCA_028715425.1 Candidatus Omnitrophota bacterium | reverse complement strand
CTCGCTTTCCTTTTTCCCCGTCAATGCGACAAGCGCGATGTTTTCGTCAAAATGGCTGAACACCTTTGCCACGTTGATCGAGTCTCCGCCTGCATCGATATGGTATCCGGCCGGCTCAAGCGACCCGTCCGGCCCGGTCTTCCAGTCGACGGTAACATCGAGAAGGCCGGCATAATTTACCGCCAGCACTTTTGTATCCGGCAAAAGATCCGCCTTACCCGTATACACGGACCCGCAAATGTCCTTCTTCGCTTTCAGCGTTTGTAAGACAACATGGGCGATAGCGCGATTGATGCGCCGTTTTTCATGATCCGACAGGCGGGCATAATGACCCGCGATAGCTTCTCTTAAAGAAAGCCCGGTGAGACGGATTATGCCGAGGTTCTCTGAAATTGCGCTTTTGATATCCATGGATGGTCTATTTTAGCACATTCCGGAGATTGGCGAAAGAAAATGCGGAGGATTAGAGCGACGTCTGGAACTCCTTGTCGGCATGCTGGCACTGTTCAAGCACGCCGCTAACAGGCTCTAAGGGTGGAAGATCTATGATCAGGGATATGCCGTTAAATTTCCTGGCAAGATCGGTAACTGATGCACGCTCCAGTTCGGCTTTTAAATCAGCCCGTTCGGGTTTTCGTTCCATCTCCGCTATAGACTTAACTATCGCCTCCGCGATACTGTCGATCTTGGCCTGGTCCTTGTCGGCCTCGGACTTTCCGGCCTGATTGAGAAGGTTTACGAAGAGCGGCCCTGCAACCATCTGCCATGATATAGGCAAGAATTCGCCTTGTAACCCGACCAGGTTGGCCACGCTATTAAGTTCTCTCATCACGCCATTGTCCTCTTTTTTCCGCGCGTCGTTGGACATTATCCACGCGAATGTCCGCTCTTTCGGGTTGCCGGCCTTCTTTAGTCTTTTCTTAAATTCCTTCAAGCATTCATCCGTGCCGTCATCGACGCATACGAGATAGGTGATGGTACCTATTTTGATCCCCCGCTCTATGCCGATCTTATTGCTCAACTTTCTGCCGATTATCTCCCACTCTTTGGCAAGATGTTCTTTCAATATCGCGTCGACACCTTTTCCCGGCTCTGCCTTTATCACCATACCGATCGTGCATGGTTCGCTCATTGTCGGCGTCCAGGGGATATCCTTATTCGCCGCGGTCAGACGCGCGAGCATGCGGTTCGCCGTACCAGTAATATACGAATAAGTCATCGGCAAACGCGCCTTTCCGCCCGTTATCGTTGCCACGCCCCCACCGGCACGCGTATCGACAAAGAGCGCGGGATTGCTGAAATAGAACGGTTTTTGTCGTTCTGGTATTGGCTGACGTGAACAATTCACCGGCGGATGGTCAACCGATTGGATGATCCCACCCCCCTTATCGCTTTTTACGGCGGCAACACGAAATCTCTGCCTGGGCACACGTTCCCATGAATCAAACGTTATATGTTCGTCGAATAGCGCCTGCCGTAACCCGGAAGTATAATAATCATACCTCCTCACCTCTAACCCCGCAGCATGCAAGCGCCTTTGTAAATCACGTATCGTGGTATATCTGAAGACCTCGAACATTATCATCTCAGGGTCATATCCTTGTGCGTGCGACAGGAAATAATCGCTCTCGACGAAATATCGTAACAGTCCGGCAAAATCGATAAGATCCCCCGCCGAAACTCTGAACAGGTTCTCATCCTCTGTCTGGTACCGATCGACAAGCCGGCCTTGACTGAAAGGCTTGATGTAATTTTGAAGCACATACTCGAACGCTTCCCGCGCGGATTGACTGAACTTTACAAGGACCTCAAAATCATCTTCCGGCTCAGGAAGATATCCGTCAAGAAGCACCAAGCAACCGCCCTGACGAAGCATGAGGGAGATATTCCAAATCATGTTTTCTACAGCACCTATGGCTTTCTTCTCATCGAAGTGAACCCTTCCTGTCGACCGCGCCACCCCAGCAGAGGAATATATCTCATGCATAAAACAGATGCCATCTATATAATCATACGACCCCACTCCTCCCCATTGGCGATCGGCAACGTTAATCTTCGACAGATCCTGTACGATAAAACATATATCAGGACTTTCTATAAACTTATTTTTAGCCTGTGCGATCTTATCCGCCGCGATATCGACACATACATAGTTAACGTTCAATCCCAGTGCCAGGGTATACATACGCTGATAATAAAACACACTCCCGTCCCCCACGCCAAAGATACCCGCTTTAATATAACGGAGGCCTGTTTCTTTCTGATATTTTCGGAGCTCCAGGGCATAGCGCTGGGTATAATCTTTGATGTTCGCCATTTCGGGAAACAAGATTCTCGAAGGGTTCACCGGCGAATTTTCCAGGATCTCGTACATCAACGCCAATTTATCGTCTACCGAAAAATATGCTTCCGGCATTTCGCCTAATAAGCGCGCGATCTCTTCGAGGACCCCTTTATCGCCGGCATGGAGACCGATCTCGATCAACGCATCACGTAATTTCCCTTTCGGGATTATCCTGGCAATAGTACGTATATCGCCGTGATATGCGACATTAAGATAATGGTCAGTCCTCACATCATAGATACCTGTCAAGCCCTGCTCATCCTTCTCACCCTTGACACCGAAATAAAATTCTACGGTTGAAGTATTGGGGGCATAGCTCATCTGCCCCGGTTCAATGGAGGTCGGGAAAAGTCGACTTTTTGCCGCACTATTCCACACCCCTCCCGCTGCCGCAGCCTCTTCAGGGCTCGGCCTGATATCAGCAGTCCGGTCCGCCAGATGCCCGATCTCATGCTGCCGCCATAATATGAGGTCACGGGAAGTTTCGGGCAGTGATCGAAGAACATCGTATATCGATTTGGGGATAAACAGGTTCGCGTGCGGTTCGCCTTTGGGATCCGTGCGCCAGGTGCCGGCGTGGGTGATGAGGCCGTCGGCGAGGTATTTATAGTCGTCGGGTAATGCGGCTTTGAGTTTTGCGTCGTCAATTATGTAGATGGCGATTGGGGGAGCGCGGCTGTCCTGGATCTTTACGTCTTCTCTACCCGTCAGCGCCTTCACCTCCTCCTGAATTAATCTCCTTACACCGTTCTCATTAAATTCGGCTGATGCCCGCATGTCGAAGTTTTTAATAATCGAATCAAGTGTTGTATTCAGTATTTTATGTTCTGTCGCATCTTCGAGCTCACGAACGGTTTGCTTCCCGTCGCGCGTATCGACAAAGAGCGCGGGAGACACCGGCGACACCTCATCGACATGCCGCACAAAGCGGCTGCGCCCCTGGCGTATCTGTCGGTCAAGATAGGCAAGTATCGGATATTTCTTCCGCATACCCGGATCAGTCACCGCGACGCCTCTCTCGATCAATTCATCCTGCAACGACCGTAATTGTTGCCGCGCATCCGGGCTGCAGTCAGAAAGGCCAAGCATCCGGTCGATGTCGTCGCCGGCAGAGGCAGGGAACGCATAGGGCGTCCGGCCGGCCAATATTGCTTCCAATAAAAAACTCAATTTATTCAAAATAATGATGTTCCATGCCAATACCTGCTGAGGGGTCAGATTATCATGACGTATATGATTCACGCCATAGCCTAAGTCATGCACTACGGCAAGGTCTGATACGGAATCAACGGTAACATTGCCGAGTGTCAGGAACGAATGCATGATCCCTTTGGTTAAAAGAGTACGGGTAATAGAGCTCGCTAACGTAAGATCGTCCATGGTTACAAAATCGTTAATAAACCCTCTTTGTGAAAGATCGTCATTGACCAGAAAAACGATATAGCCGAGTTTTTCGCCTTCAAAATTTTTATCTAAAAATTCCCCCCAGAATAACGGCGTTTTTACACGCAATCGTGTCCCATCCGGCAATATGATCGGATCGACAAATAGCTCGTATGAACGGATAAGCTCGGAAAGGATATCGCCAAGCAGGGCACCTCCGAACGGTGCCGAACTATAGTCGACTTCCCTGCCGGATATGAGCCCTTCAGGGGAAACCGTTATATCCTCAGCAGGCGAGCCCTTACCATGATATTTTATGAGCACCGCGGGG
>JAQURW010000218.1 GCA_028715425.1 Candidatus Omnitrophota bacterium | reverse complement strand
TTCAGCGGCCATGGTCACGTTGATCTTTCGGCGTACGATAATTATCTGAGCGGGAAGCTCAAGGATTATGAATATCCGAAGGAACAGATTAATGAGGCGCTGGCGGAGTTGCCGGAGATCGAGTAGTTTGATCCTGGTTTTAGCTGCATGCCAAACGTTGGGCCTTGAGGCGCTATGGCAAAAGTCAAGATATGCGGATTAACGAATATCGATGATGCACGAAAAGCCGAAGAGCTCGGCGCGGAGTATGTGGGATTTGTCCTGTTCAATAAAAGCCCGCGCATGATCAGGCCGTCTGATGCGGCCGCGATCGCGAAAGCTCTCAAGGGGACTGCGAAGAAAGTAGGCCTTTTCCTGGATGAGATCATCGATGCCGTGGTGAAGGCCGTCGATACGGCCGGGCTGGACGCAGTACAACTCCACGGGGACGAGGGGCCTGACTACGTGAATGCGCTGATCGAAAAATTACGGAAACGGGTGACCGTGATCAAGTCATTTAAAATTAAAAAAGGCTTCAGCTTCGATATCCTCCAACGGTACCCCATGGCAGATTTTTTCCTCTTTGATACTTTTAAGGAAGGGATGCCGGGCGGTACCGGACAGACGTTCGACTGGGAGATCATACGCGGCAGGGATTTTCCGAAGCCGATCTTTCTGGCGGGAGGGCTTAACCCGGACAATGTCCGGACAGCCATAGGAACCGTTAAACCCTATGCCGTCGATATCGCCAGCGGGATCGAGCGGTCGCCGGGGAAAAAAGACCATACGCTTATGGAGGCATTTATCAATGCAGCCCGATAGAAAAGGTTATTTCGGGGAGTTCGGCGGAAAGTTTGTGCCTGAGACGCTTATGGCGGCGCTCACCGAGCTTGAGCGCGAATACCGGCTGGCCCGTCGTGACCGCCGTTTCAAGAAAGAGCTTGCGTATTATCTGGCCGACTACGCCGGCCGTCCGACGCCGCTTTATTTCGCGCGTCACCTTACGGATGCTATGGGCGGTGCGAGGATCTATTTAAAACGGGAGGATATCCTTCACACAGGCGCGCATAAGATCAATAATACCCTGGGCCAGGCGCTCCTTACGTTACGTATGGGCAAAAAACGTATTATCGCAGAAACAGGGGCAGGCCAGCACGGTGTCGCAACGGCGACGGTAGCTGCGCTCTTCGGGCTTAATTGCGATATCTATATGGGGACCGAGGATATAGCGCGGCAGGCCCTTAACGTTTACCGCATGAAACTTTTAGGCGCGCGTGTCGTGCCGGTCGAAAGCGGCTCTAAAACGCTTAAAGACGCTATTAATGAAGCGATGCGCGACTGGGTTACGAACGTTGGCGATACGCATTATATATTCGGGACCTGCGCAGGCCCTCACCCGTTCCCCGAGATGGTGAGGGAATTCCAGTCGGTTATCGGCCGGGAGGCGCGCCGCCAGATACTGGGACGCGAAGGCCGTTTGCCTGATTATCTCGTCGCCTGCGTGGGCGGCGGTTCGAATTCGATAGGCCTTTTTCATGAGTTCTATAACGACAAACGCGTCAAGTTTGTCGGCGTTGAAGCCGCAGGGCTGGGGATAAAAAGCGGCAAGCATGCAGCGACTCTTACCCGCGGCCATGTCGGCATTTTTCACGGCAGCCGCAGTTTTGTCCTCCAGGAAGATGACGGCCAGATAACGATCGCGCATTCAATTTCCGCCGGACTTGATTATCCGGGAGTCGGGCCTGAGCATGCGTACTATAAAATGACCGGCCGGGCGCGTTATGTCCCGGTGACCGACCGGGAGGCTCTCGAGGGGTTTCAAGCGCTCTGTAACATTGAGGGCATTATTCCGGCACTTGAGTCGTCGCATGCCGTTTTCTATGCCCTGAGGCTGGCCAAACGGTTGACCAGACGACATATTATCGTTGTCTCTCTCTCGGGCAGAGGCGATAAGGACCTTGACATTGTCCGGGGCGCGCTGAAATTGGGTTAACGTTGCATTAACAAACGGGAATGGCGTTCATGAATCTTATCGAAAAAAAATTCAGGGATCTGCGGCAACGTAATAAAAAAGCCTTTATCGTTTATATTGCGGCCGGCGATCCGGACCTGGCGACGACGAAACGTCTTATTCTCGAACTGGATAAATGCGGCGTCGATATAATCGAGCTGGGGATTCCGTTCTCAGACCCCATGGCAGACGGCCCTACTATCCAGGCCGCTTCGAACCGCGCTCTTAAGAGCGGAACGACGGTTCGCGCAATTTTTGCGATGGCAGGTTCTTTAGCGGGCACGATACGAGCGGCATTATGCGTGATGACCTATTATAACCCTGTTTTCGTCCACGGACTTCAAAGGTTTGTCAAGGACGCTAAACATGCAGGGATTGACGGTATTATAGTGCCTGATCTCCCTTGTGACGAATCGGGGGATCTCGTTCGCCTCGGCAGGCGTTTCAATTTTTCCGTTATTCAGCTTTGTGCGCCGACGACATCATCCGGACGTCTGGAGAAAATAGCGCGGTTATCTACGGGGTTTATTTATTACGTTTCGTTGACCGGGGTAACCGGCGCGCGTGCGTCCCTTTCTGCCGATATCGATAAGAATGTGCGGCGCATTAAAAAGATCACCGCGAAACCGGTGTGCGTCGGGTTCGGTGTTTCGAATCCGAAGCAGGCTAAGGACATCGTGCGATATGCCGACGGCGTTATCGTAGGGAGCGCGGTAATACGGATTATCGAGAAGAACCTGGGCAAAGCAGGCCTTGTTAAAAACGTCGGTCGGTTTGCCTCCCGGCTTAGGCGGGCGATTTAGGCGCAATAATAATGAAAAAAAATATATATGGAGTTATTCTGGTAGGCGGCAAAGGAGCCCGGTTATGGCCGCTCTCAAAACTCGGCGAATCCAAGGCGTTCGTATCGTTCGGCGGGGGAACTCCTCTTGTTACCCGGACGGTCAGACGGTTGACGGGCCTGATCGCGCGAAAAAATATACTTTTTGTGGTCGATAAAAGTCAGCGTTCGGCTTTAAAAAGGGCCGTTCCGGCCCTGGCCGCTCGGAACATATTGGTCGAGCCCTGCGGCAGGAATACCGCGGCCGCTGTCGGGCTAGCCGCGATCAATGTCGATCCTGACGCTGTCCTGGTAGTTCTGCCCAGCGACGCATATATTGCCGATGCCGGCGGCTTTCGGGAGGTCCTTAGAAGGGGTGCCGATTTTGTCGGCCGTACGGCAGGCGCTATCGTTTGTGTCGGCATTAGACCGACCGAACCGTCAACGGGATACGGGTATCTCAGGTTGGGGACTTCTCAGGGCGGGGGCTTGTATAAGATCGATACCTTTATTGAGAAACCGCCTCTTGATAAGGCCAGGCGCTTCATACGTTCCGATCGATATCGATGGAATGCGGGTATATTTATTTTTAAGGCAGAAACGATTCTTGAGGCCTTTCGATCGTATAGCCCGGATCTCTATAAGCAACTGGGGCGCATTCAAAAAAACCGGACTGTTATTGCGAATGCGTATAAGCACATGAAGCCCGTCTCGATCGATTATCAAATCATGGAACGTTCGAGGGATCTCTATTGCATAACGGCAGATATATGCTGGCGTGATCTCGGTAACTGGAACAGCATAGAGGGGCTTTTTAAGGCCGACAGGCAGGGTAATAGCCGGTACGGCCGACAGAAGATCATGGCTACAAAAAGTTCGTTTATTTATAATACCGAAGACGGATCGGTAGGGGTGATCGGTATGGACAATGTTATCGTGATCCATACCAAACAGGGCGTGCTTGTATGCAAAAAAGACCGTGCAGAACAGGTTAAGGAGCTGGATGTCTTATGAAGATACTGGCGTTGGATATGGGGACCAAGAGGATGGGCGTCGCCGTGAGCGACCCCCTCGGCATAACGGCACAGGGCTTGCCCAATATCGATAGGGCGGACATGGCGAAGGATATGGAACGGATCAAAAATATTATCGAAACGAATCAGATAGGCGAAATAGTAGTCGGGTTGCCGCTCAATATGGACGGATCAGAGGGGCCTAAGGCAAAAGAAGCGATAGCGTTCGGTGATGCCCTGAAAGG
>JAQURW010000033.1 GCA_028715425.1 Candidatus Omnitrophota bacterium | reverse complement strand
AAGGGTCATGGACCAACGACCGCAGCTGGGTGAAGGGCTATGAGGACGTCCTGGACCCCATGAACACCTTGAGCGTGAAATTCCATCAAAAATTCGACGACCCTGCATCCGACAGGACGAGTAAAAAATACCGCGAGGCATTGACCTATCTTCTCTTGTCACAGACAAGCTGTTTCCGTTACTGGGGTGCCGGTATCTGGACCGAGTATGCCAAAGAGATAACCCGCCGCGGCATGGAGTCGTTGGCGTAAAGCCGCTAACGAACTGCCCGCCCGACGGCCTTCATGAATTTTCTTCTTGAACAGGGAATCCTCATCTTTTTCTCGTCAATAAACGGGGTGTCCGGGAAGGCTGATCGTAATGCCCCGGCAAAGATACCGCGTCCCCCGGGAAGCCTGAGGCCGCACGAAGGGGAACCGCTTTTAAGGATGAATCCGTCCGGAAGGCTTTTTTTGAGCTCCCTGATCTTTTTCTTGATCCACGCGCGTATGCGAACGGTATGATCGATACCGGTATGTTTGGTTACCAGACGGGTTCCCCGTGCCGTCCTGGACAGGCGCAGGGGCTCCCGCGGGACCGGGAGGCCGCATTCGACCTCCGGGCATATCGGTACCCACAGGACCGATCGTCCGAAAAGGCCCGTGACATGACGATCGCCTTTATACCGGCCGTCGTACCGTGTGCGCTTTCCTAAAAGGCAGGCGCTGATCCCGATCCTGGTCTTTTTTGGCATAGGGGTTTCACAATTCCCGTGCGTCTATTTTTATCCTGATCCAGTCGTTCTTTCCGGGACAGGTAAACGCCTCTTTCAAAAACTCATCCGCAATAAATTTCTTTCCCGGCACAATCGTCAGGTTGTTACCCCGGGTTTCGCATTCCCGCACGATATCTTTTTTTATCGAGTCTTTGGTGAAGAGGAGATCATGGGTCCCGTCGGGGCGTTTGACAAGGGTGTATTTTATGCCGCGTGCCCTGAAATACGCGAGCCCCTCGAACGGAAAAGGCGAATCGACCTCGCAGCGGAAATGGGCAGGATGGCCGTCATAAAGCGAAATGAAAGCGCCCCACGGCGACATCTCCCGGTTTACCAAGGCTGCAAAATCGCGCTCATTACAGGTATCCTTAAGAAGCGGGAGCGCGGGTTTCAGCCAGGAAAGGGTAATAATGTCGTCACCGGTCATCCATACGGGTTTTTCCTCGTCATACGACCATAGGGCTTTTACGTATGCCCGGAAATACGGTGTCAATCGTTTGTCGGCTGTCATAAGGGCGCGGGTAAGGGCAGTGCCTATGTATTTTCGCATGAGGCCCCGGCCGCGTTCGCTTATCCTGACTTTGAAGGAAGCAGTAACCTCTTCCTTCATGTTGGTCCGTATCAATTCCCGGTATTCATCGGCTGTATGAGACGGGGTCGTGATCCGGATACCGTCCAACGAAGCGCCTGCCTCGCAAAAATTTTTATTAAGCCTGTAAATATTCCACAAGGCCTCCCGCGTGACGGCCATGTCGAAAAAAGCCCAGGGTTTTTTCCTGCTTTCTTCCAACGTGTGCCCTTCGAGGAGTTTGGCGGCTGACAAACCCCGCCGGGTGAGATGTTTGAGAAACGATCGCACGAACGTATCGGCGACCGAACGGTAATAGACGAATAAGGTCTCATCGATCGCGGCGATAAGCGACTCCATGACCGCGGGGGTAGAGGCCCTGACTAGGATCTGTGATATAAGGTATTCTTCGGGCGGCATGGATGTCCTTGCCTCAAACCCATGGGCCTTGGCAGATGCGGTTATGAGGGCAATACTGTTTTTGTGGGCCTCGACCGGCTGCGCTTCGTCGAATTCGAGCGGTGTCCACGGAAATTTGACCAGAGGAGTTATAGAAAATATCACGCGTGTCGCGGCGCCGGCCTTTTTTAGGAGCATTGCTACCGCCGAGAGGAACCGTTCGAATTCGGCAAGGTCTGCTTTTTCTTCAAGGCCTGTGCTAAGAAGGAATATCTTGAGTTCCCGCGGCTTGGTCTTCAATAGGGACTCGAAACTTTTCATGACGACGGTTTCGTCAAGATTTTTGTTGAGAAACCTGCGCAGCCGCGCCGAAATGCCTTCGAGCCCCGCGCTTATGGTTGTCTTTCCTGAGGCATGCTGGACGCTTATCATGGCGGGGTCGCCGGCGATCATGTCGAACCGCTGGCTTTTTAATCCGACGCTCTTAAAGAGCGGGATCAGCTCCCATAACAGGCGGTAAAGGTCCGTGTACATGTTGAAGTTAAAACTGAAGAGTTCGATGTTCCGAAGCCCCATCGATGTCTTCATGGCCGTCGCGTTTTTTAGCAGGTCTTCGACGCTGATCTCGCCGTAGGGTTTGCGTGTCCAATTTTCGGCGCAAAACGAGCAGGATGCCCTGCATCCCCGGCTGATCCCAAGATAGCCGGTCCCGACAGCTTCGTCTTCGTACATAACAATCTCATTGCCGGCGTTCGAGACCGTTTCGGCTTCCGCGGGAGGGGGCGGGCTTGCCCGGCCTCCGGCGTTCAGCCTGTCGGGACGGTAAAAACACGGTATGGTCTTTGCGAGCATGTCGAGGGTTTCGGCCTTAGGGCTTTTACGTTTTTTATTATCGCGGCAGGCCTCCAGGAATTTTCTGATAAGCGTTATGTCCCGGCCTGTAAAAATACCGTCTACCAGAGGATCAGGTCCTGCCAGGGCCGTTGCATGGGGGGCATTGTTGCCTCCCATGACGACGAGCGGTATATCGTCGCGGCCGAGACGGTTGTTGAGCCCCAAGGGAATAAGGCCTGTCCGTAAAAAATGAGGTATATTGATGATCTCCTGTATTATCGAGTCCGAAAAGGCTATCATATCGAATCCGGGCGGCCCGTATTTTGTCGCGGTGCCGATAAGCCAGGGTACGTTGTCGCGGTCGAATATCTTCCGGTCGTTATCAGGGGGAAGATAGGCCAGGTCGGGGAATATGCCGGGGATCTCCGCGGCAGTCTTGTACAATAATAGATGGGTGAATGACGACGCGACGTCGCGGTAGGTCGAGAGCCGCACGAATAATATCCTGAACGGCCGGATAGCGTATTCCTCAGCCGGAAGGGTATTGAGTTCTCCGCCGCGGAGCCAGAGCCCGTTATTGGTCAGTTGAGGATAGACCGATTCATACCACGATGCGTATGATTTCATTCCTTTTCGAAAACCGGTTGAAACCCGAGGCCTTGGGCGAACGAAACGGCCGCCTCGTCGTTCGCGAACGTGTCCGTTACGATATCGACCTTGCCTGATTTGATCGGCATGGCGATAAGCGGGGCGGCAACGACCGTATTGTCGACGACAAGAACAAGGCTCTTGGCGATATTGGTCTTCGTTAACGTCTCAAGCTTGGCGGCTCCTTCGGGTTTAAAATAAATGGTCACGACAGGGTACTGCCGCGTCGTTGTGTCCGCGGCTTTCCTGACCGCGATCCTGTCGATATCGGCATTTGACAGGAGGACTTGCCGGGCAACGAGGAGGTCTTTGGGCTTGCGGTCTTTTTTAACGGCATACCGGTATATGTCGTGGGGGATGCCCAGAGCCGCCTCACCGTTCGAAACGGTCAGCCGAAACTGGATCGTCTTTGTTTCGGCACAACAGAATGAAGCGAAACTTAAAAGGACAAGGGCCAGGGCTGTCTTTTTCATTTCAACGCTCCTTTCTCGCTCGTAGTATACGATCCGGGTATCAGATTATTTTTTATGATACAGTCGGCGATCTCTCTGGCGGCGATCCTGCAGGCTGCTTCATTCGGGTGAAAGTCGAATTTCATGACATGCCAGTCCCGGAAATTCTTGCCCTGGTCGATGAAAACATCGAGAAGATCGATCACATAAAAACCGCAGACCGCGCCCATCGCTTTGACTTTCCTGTGGCATTCGGTATACGGATAGGATTCGTATGTCTGGTGTTGTCCGACAAAATCAGGGAATATCACCAGCACTACCTTGGTGTTGTGGTCGCGGGCTTCTTTGGCGATCGCCATGAGCGCCAGTTTGCATTGCCTCCAGCCCGGATAATCTTCGCGGTAAAGCTCGCGCTGGTAATACGGATGGAAAAGCGCAAGCTGGATGTCGCGGAACTGGCCGTTCAGGAATATATAGAATATGCTGTGTTCGGTGAGCCAGGCATGGAGCGCCCTTGATGGAACAAGGTTTTTTATCGAGAGAAGGTTCTCGGGTGACGTCGGCCGCGCGAAATCAGGTCCGCTCGGTAGCGGGTCATTCAACGTGAACTGGAGAATGATAAGGTCAGGGAAAAGACCCCAGCCATAATGGTTAAGGAGCTCATATTCGTTGAACGTGGTAAAGGCCTCCTTGCCCATATTGAGGACATCGATGCCGGGGCCGGCGGTATAGTATGCGGTAAGCTCTTTTTTGAGGTCCTGAGGCCAGGTGTCGGCGGTATTCCTGATGCCGACACCCCACGTATAGGAATCACCGAGCGCCAGTATCCTGAAAGCCCCGTTTTTTTTGCGGGGAAATACATTCCCTTCCCTGAAATCGCCGCGCCTCGTCGTCTGGGCATACTGAAAATTTTTGACCTCTTCATAGCTGTTCTTCCATGAGACGAATACAAAACGCATAATGAATTCGCCGGTAAGAACAACGAAGACAATGAAGACGAACGGGATCGCGACCAGGATGACGGCTTGGGCTGCTTTTCTCATGTTGTGGGTTTAATGCGGGCGACGAAACGCTCGATTCTGGCCATGGCCTCTTTGAGGTTTTCGTAACTGGTCGCGTACGACATCCGCAGGTATCCTTCACCCATCGGGCCGAAAGCAGTGCCGGGCACCGCGGCAACTTTTTCCCGTTTAAGAAGTTCCTGGGCGAAGGTCAGGGACGAGAGGCCGGTGTCTTTTATCGACGGGAAGGCGTAAAATGCCCCTTCGGGTTTGTGACACGAAAGTCCGATCTCATTCAGCCGTGATATGATGAACTCCCGGCGTCTCCGGTATTCCCTCTTCATCTCCTGTACGGCGCGGTCGCTGTTTTTCAGCGCTTCCCGGGCGGCCATCTGTGAGATGACAGAGGCGCAGAGCATGGTATATTGATGGATCTTGGTCATTGCGGCTATGATATCTTTCGGGCCGCAGGCGTAAGCGATACGCCAGCCCGTCATAGCGAACGATTTTGAAAAACCGTTCAGATAGACGGTCCGTTCCTTCATCCGGGGCAGCGTCGGAAAAGGCGTATGGTCGAAATCATAGGTCAGGTCGCAATATATCTCGTCGCTTATCATAATGAGGTCATGACGTTCTATGACTTTGGCTATGTCCAGAAGCTCTTTTTTCGAGTATGAGGCGCCGGTCGGATTATTCGGATAGTTCAGGATAAGCCCTTTGGTTTTCTTGTCCGTATTCCTCTCGATCTGGCCGGCCGAGACCTTGAAACCGGCAGCAGGATCGCTTTTAAGGTATAGGGGCTGTCCGCCGCAGAGGGACGTAATAGGCCCGTACGCGACATACGACGGCTCAGGGATCAGCAGTTTATCGCCGTGATCGGTAAGTGCCCGGACGGCCAGGTCAAAACCCTCGCTGACACCCACCGTGATCAATATCTCTTCTTCGGGGTCATAATCAAGGCCGTACCGGCGCTTCAGGTAACGCGAGATCTCCTGGCGGAGTTCTATAAGCCCTTTGTTGGAGGTATAGGAAGTATACCCCTGTTCGATCGCATAGATGGCCGTTTCTCTGATGTTCCACGGGGTCACGAAGTCAGGTTCTCCGACACCCAGGGAGATGACGTCTTTCATGCCGATCACGAGGTCGAAGAATACCCGTATGCCGGATGGCGGCAGGTCTTGTACGGTTCTTGAGATTATGTTTTTTTTGTTCATAATTATGGATACGGTTATGTAGGGGGCATGGCCATGCGCCCCTACCATGGTCATAATGTTATCGCCGGACGCTTGCTTTTGTTCGGCTGTTTTAAAATATCGCCGTCTTCCTTGTATTTTTTCAGGATAAAATGGGTCACGGTCCCGCGGATATTCTCCATGGGCGAAAGTTTTTCGGCGACAAAATTGGAGACCTTTTGAAGGTTTTTTCCTTCCACGATGATAAGGAGGTCATAGGTCCCGGACATAAGATAACAACTGGTCACCTCGGGAAACTGATAAATACGTTCCGCTATATGGTCGAAACCGAGATTTTTCTGGGGGACGACCTTGACCTCGATAAGAGCCCTGACGCTCGAATCTTCTTCGCGGAGTAGTTCCTTGTTGATGATGGTCTTGTATTTAAGTATGACGCCGTTTTTTTCAAGGTTTTTGATATCGTTTTTGACCAGGGATACCTTCCTTCCCAGCATCTTTCCGATCTCTTCGGGCGTGGCCCGCGCGTTATTTTCCAGTATTTCTAACAGTTCTTTCATGGCGTATCCTCCTCTGTTGAAGGGTTAATTCAGGCGATGATAGGATTATACAACAGGGAAAGGGAATTTGCACGGAAAATGATAGAGAGGACACGCCTGAAGCGCCCCTACTTCTTCAGATACCCGCCGTTTTCGAGTTTTTTGAGGTTATTCCGGGCAGGCTCGTACTCCGGGTCTGCGTCAAGGGCTTTTTTGAACAATGCCGCGGCCTTGGCATAATCTTTTTTATAGATGTATTCGATGGCGAGGTTATTATAGGCGTTCGCGCTATGGGGGGCATGCTGTATGGTATAGGTATTAAAGGTCGTCTCATCTTTCCAGACGGTGTTCTGCCTGATCGTCAGCACGGAGAATATGACCGCGGCGATACCGCATATCGCCAGGACCGCCGGCCGCATCCCGGAAGAGCGCGTGAAATGGTACGCGGCATATACCGCGGATAACAAAAGCCCCATTTCCGGAATATAAACCCAGTGTTCTGCAAAAGGGGCATTCAATTGGAAAAAAATGTTCAAATAAGGCGTTAAGGCGACCATAAACCAGCCGAGCCCGAAAAATACGATGCGGTTGTTGCGGTCGCGGCGCGCCTTTCTCCAGGCGAGATATACCAGCCCCGCGAAAATAGCCGTGAACATAACCGGGCCGGAATAGTTTGCGCTCATGATCGATATGTCCGGCGGATACCGGTATTCCATATGCAGGTTCATCGGCACGAACGAGAGAAGGGTATAATTGGCGATCGACATGCACGCCATGATAAGGCGCGCATCCAGCGGCGCGGGATATTTTATCATGACCCGTGTCGGGATAATGTTGTTCTTGATTACAAGCCAGATGATCGCCGTCAGGATCAGGGGCACATAAAAGGCAAGGTCCTTCGGTTTGAACCGGAAGAATCCCTGTTTATCCCTGAGGCAATACTCATGGAATAATAAAAGGAGCGGGAATGCTATAGCCAGTTCTTTACTGAGGAGACCCGCAATAAAACAAAATACCATAAGGACATAAAAGGCGGGCTTCGAAGAACCGGCGGCGCGCCAGTACCGTTCCTGAAAGATCAGCATCAGGAGAAGGAATATCGAAGACAGCGAATCTGCCCTGCCCGATATGTAGGTCACCGCCTCGGTGTGGATCGGATGGACCGTATAAAGAAGGGCCGCAAGGCCGGCAACCGCAGGTATTTTTGTTATCGAAAGAAGCATATAAAAAAGGAGCAGGCATACCGTAAGATGGAGGAGGGTGTTGGTCATATGATAGCCGCGCGGATCCAATTTCCCGCGGTTGTAATCGGCCAGGAGCGTGAGGCTTTGCAGCGGGCGGTAGAATTGTCCCTCGGACTTTGGTTCGCAGAAGTGCGTCAGGCTGTGGGTAACAATGTCCGCGTAACTGCCGGGCTTCCTGAGGATCGTGTTGTCCTTGATCTGGATGTTATCGTCAAACACAAATTGGTTATCGAAGGAATTGCGGTAGACAATAAAACAGGCAGCCGCGATAAGGATGATACTAAGCGCGTTTGTCATGGTACGCATGGTACCATTCTAGCTTAAAATATTTTTTGAGGCAATTATAATTGAAAAAAACAGGTTTAGTGATATAGTGGATGATACACACCCACAGGGTGAGGTGGTATGGCACGTACGGAAAAAAAGGGAGGGTACTATGACCTTACAAAAAACATTGGTAGTGATGATGGCGGGCATCATCTGCGCGTTATGCGCGGCGGTTTATTTCGCGGATGCCCAGGAGAATGCCCCGGTAGCCGTTCAGCCGGTTGCCAAGCCGACGCTTGATAACCTTATGACGGCGTACAACGGGGAAAGCAATGCCCATGCGCGGTATCTTGCGTTTGCCCAAAAAGCCGACGAAGAAGGATACGGCACGGTCGCGAGCCTTTTCAGGGCTGCCGCGCGTGCCGAACAGGTCCATTTCGAGCACCATGCCGTCGTTATCAAGGAAATGGGCGGGACGCCTCGCGCTACAATAGAAACGCCGGTCGTAAATACTACCCGGGAGAATCTTGAAGCTGCGCTGAAAGGCGAACAGTACGAGAATACGGTCATGTATCCGGCCTTCGTAAAGCAGGCCGAGGTTGAGAAGAACGCCAAGGCGGTCGATGCGTTCGAAGACGCCATGGCTGCCGAAGGGGTCCATGCCGCTCTTTATGACAAGGCTTTGAAAGAGGAGCTTGATAAAGGGAAGACCGAGAAAAAAGAGTTTTATGTGTGCCCGAAATGCGGCAATGTGGTCGATAAGCTCTCGTTCGCCGTATGTCCGATTTGCGCTAACGATGCCCTTGAGTTCATAAAGGTCAGCTAACACGCGATAGGCTCTCATAAAGCATCGAAGCATCCGTCGACCATGGAAGCGGTTAAAGGCCGTTGAACAAAAAAAACATTCTCTTCCTTGAGCTACCGCTGGTAGATACCGACGCCAACGCTGTCTACGAACACGCGTATCTGGCAGGTGTGTACCTCGCGCATAGCGTTCGGATCTCCCCTGAGTCGTCATATTATCGACCCCTTCCTTTTCCTCCTTCTCAAGATAGCGCCGATGATTCGCGCCTTATAGCAGCCGTTAACCGGCTGAAGCCCGCGGTCATTGCCGCTACGCTATACCTGTGGAATATCGAGCGGACCCTCGATCTTTTAAAAAAGATCAAGAAAACGCTGCCCGGAACTGCCGTGATCGTGGGAGGGCCCGAAGTGGCGCCGGACCATCCGTTCCTCTTTCGGGCGGCATGGATAGATGCCGCGGTCACCGGCGAAGGCGAAACGGTATTCCCGCTGATACTCAATGCCGTCAGGTCGGGCAAAAAAACTGATCTGACAAGCGTCGCGTGGCGTACAGGGAACGTTTTTGTCCGGGGCACGAAACCTCCGCCATTATGCGACCTCGCGGTGTCGCTGCCGCATCCCCGGCATACGCCGTGGTACCGTCCGGACGCGCATGGTATGGCCTTTATCGAGACCGTGCGGGGCTGCCCCATGCGGTGCACCTTTTGCGCATACGGCCACGGCAGGGCCGGTATTTCATTTTTGCCTGCCCCGGATGTCATAGACAGGATCGGGGCTCTCCTGGATAAAGGCGCCCGCCAGATACGGATCATCGACCCGACGTTCAATGCCCATCCGCAATTCCGTTCGATAGTTGCCGGCATAGCCGCTCTCAATAAGGCAAAGAAAACGCAATTTTTTGCGGAATTGCATCCGGAAACAATAACCGCAGACGACGCGCGGCTCCTGGCAAGGGCCCGTTTTAAAGAGATAGAGGTCGGCGTCCAGAGCCGCAATGTAAAGACCCTGGCGGCCATCAAGAGACCGACGGATTTTAAGCGCGTTGACCGGGGGATCAAGTGCCTCGGCGATGCCGGTATCAGGGTGACGGTAGACCTGATGCTGGGCCTGCCGGGCCAGACATTTTCCGACATCAAAGACATGCTCGAATGGTCCCGCGGGCTTCTTGAACATATCCAGTGGCTCCAGACGCTTCTCTTACCCGGTTCCGAGATCAGGTCGCAGGCCGCCCGGTTCGGCGCGCGCTCGAGCGAAGGCCCTCCGTACCTGGTCCGGTCTACCTCGACCTTGAGCGAGGCGGAGATAGTACAGGCAGAGTATCTGATCCGCCGGTACGGCGATGTCGAATTGGATAGTCCGACCGGGACCTTTGTCGGCTTTGACCTGCCGGACCTTTTCAAAGAACGCGTTACGTATCGCGCGCCGTTCGGGCCGGGATCGTTTGTCCTGAAAGGAAAGGCAAATCGCCGCGCCGTGATCTTTTCCGGGCGATGCCTGTATGCGTATCGTGCCGGTATTATCCGGACGATATCCCGCGCGCTGAAGGAGGAACCGCATATCCTGTGGCAGTTTGTCCTTGAATCAGGTATCGAGGAGCCGCTCGACCTTTTTGACGAGCTTTACGCTGCGATCAGCCGTTACCCGATGCGGGTCCAGGACCGTTTTATCCAGGTGCATTCTCCCGGGAAACTGTGTTCGCGACGGATTTTGGTGCGGCTTAAGAAAAAGGCAAACTATAGCGTATCGTGGCGCAATGCGCTTACAGCGCTTCTCAAACGGTATTTCGTGTAAACGTCGGCCGATACCGATTGAGAAATAAATAGTTGTATGTTACAATTGACGTTGATGTTTTTTGCCTATATCGATCCCGGTGCGGGCTTTACCATATCAAGCGCGGGCGGCTGGCTCATAGTGCTCTTTGCGGGATTTTTTGGCGTATTCCTTGCCTTTTTCAGGAGACATAGAAAAACGTTCATTGTTATCGGAATAATCGTCTGCCTCGTCGCGGGAGGATTCATTATGAACAGGAGGCATCACGACCTCTTTAAAAAAAAGCTGGTGGTGATCGGTTTTGACGGCATGAGCCCCGGTATCGCCGAGAAGATGATGAGCGAGGGGCGCCTGCCTAATTTTTCCCGCCTGAGAACGGCCGGATCCTACAACCGCCTTGCTACAGCCAATCCGCCCCAATCGCCGGTAGTCTGGGCATCTGTCGCGACGGGCAAGAATCCCGGCTCGAACGGCATCTTCGATTTTATTGCGCGCGATCCCAGGACGTACGGTTTGCGTCTTTCGATCGCCAATATGGCAAAAGGGCATCCTGTCCACCCGATAAAAGGGAAGACTTTCTGGGAATATCTGTCCGATGCGAAGATACCGACGGCCTTGATCCAGTATCCTATGACGTTTCCCCCTTACAGGGTCGATGGCACTATGCTTTCGGGCATGGGTGTCCCGGATATACTCGGTACCGAAGGTACCTTCCTCTTCTATACAACGGATGCGGCCGACGCCGGCAAAGGGACCGGCGGGAAAGTTTTTAAGGTATTCAAAGCCGATACCATGGTCCTGAACCTTTTGGGGCCGCGTGTCGCCGGCATTAAAGGTCCGGAAAACGTAAAAGTGCCGTTTAAGGTTACGCCGGGCAGGGGCAGGGATGAAATTTCGATTGAATACCAGTCCCATAAACTTACCCTTAAAAAAGGCGTATTCAGCCCTTGGCAGGAAGTTGAGTTCCCGATAGGATTTTTGAAGAAGGTCAAGGGTATATTCAAATTCTACCTTGTCGAAACATCTCCCGTGTTCAAGCTGTATGTGTCGCCGGTCAATTTTGACCCCCGCGATCCTTTTTTCCCTGTTTCATATCCGCGCTCTTACAGCAGGTCCCTGGCCCGCACTATCGGGCTTTACCACACGCAAGGCATGCCGGTCGATACATGGGCGGTCAATGAAATGAGGCTCGATGAGGATCAGCTCCTTCGGCAGGTGGACGGTGTTTTTCAAGAAAAAAAGGCCATGCTTGACTTCGAGCTCCGCAGGTTCAAAAAAGGGGTCCTCTTCTGTTATTTCGGGGCCCTCGATACGGTCCAGCATATGTTCTGGCGGTATAGCGACCCCGAACACCCGCTTTACGAGAAGGACGCGCCGGCCGCGTACCGGGCCGTTATCGAAAAATGGTACGAAAAGGCCGATCATGTCCTCGGCGATGTCATGACGAAACTCGGCGAAGGGGATACCCTCCTGGTCATTTCTGATCACGGTTTTGATACATTCAGACGGGTTGTGCACCTGAACAGCTGGCTCCGGAAGAACGGCTACCTTGAATTAAGAGATCCGGCGCAAAAGCAGGGGAACGAATTGTTAAGCGATATCGACTGGTCAAAGACACGGGCATATGCCGTCGGGTTCGGCGGCATCTATCTCAATGAAGAAGGCCGCGAAAAACAGGGGATCGTGAAACCGGGCATCGAATCGGCCCGTTTAAAGAGAGAAATAGCGGCCGGTTTAAAAAAATGGCGCGACGAGAAATACGGCGAAGCGGTCGTGACGAACGTCTATTTCGAAGAGGATATTTTTAAAGGGCAGTATGGCGCCATGGCTCCGGATCTTTATGTCGGGTTCAACAGGGGCTATCGCGCGTCGTGGCGGACCGCTGTCGGCGGCGTTCCCGACACGCTGATCGAGGATAATACCAAGAAATGGTCGGGCGGGCACCTGTTCGATCCGTCTCATGTTCCGGGCATTCTTTTCGCGAATAAAAAGATCGTGCGGAGCAGCCCTTCGGTCTATGATATCGCGCCGACCATTCTGAAGGCGGCGGGAATCGACGAAAAACGGATAAAGAAATGCCGGTTTGAAGGAGCGCCGCTTTTTTAGCCTGCGGCCTTCGCGAGTACGCTATGCACACTATCTTCGTTAAACGCCTGGTGACCGTATCCGTTATCGCCGCATTTATACTGACGTGTGTTCTGTACGCATTCTGGCTGAACGAGTCTTCGAAACGGTATAATATCGTTTTTATATTGATCGACGCGCTTCGCCAGGACCATCTCGGTTGTTACGGGTACGAAAGGCCGACATCGCCGCATATAGACGAGATCGCCAGACGCGGGATAGTCTTTACGGATTTTAATACGACATGCCCGTGGACCATACCGTCGGTTGCGGTGACCTTTACGGGCCTTTATCCCCAGGCCATGTTCACCCCGGAAGCATTCGCCCATGTCCATGAGAGTCTTCCTAAGGCTGTTCCGACCATCGCTGAAATACTGGGAAAGAACGGCTACGACACTATCGGGCTTTCCGATCATGTCACGATAAGCAGGAAATTCGGTTACGACCGCGGATTCGGTTCGTTCGTCGAGTTGTTCCTTTCTTTTAAAGATACCGAAACGGACCAGGCAAAAGGTTCGACGCCTGAATATATTGCCATGAAATTGCGCGAAGAGCTCGCGCGCGCGCATAAAAAGAATTTTTTCGTATATCTACATGTCATATACCCTCATGACCCCTATGTGCCTCCGGAACCCTACGGAACCATGTTCGGTATGGGGTATAAAAAAATCATCCCGGAAGAGCGGCCCGGGGTAATAAACAGATATGACGGCGAGATACGGTATGCGGACAGGCTTGTCGGCAATGTGTGCGACGTCCTGCGCGAAGGGAATTTTCTTAAGTCGACCTACCTTATCATTACGTCCGATCATGGAGAAGGTTTCTGGGAGCACGGCCTTGCTGCGCATGGGAACTCCCTTTATCCTGAACTTCTGAAGATCCCTTTTATCGTCTATCCTCCGGGAGGTCTGGCGCGTGGTGAGGTGCGTGTAAACACCATGGCCTCGAATATTGATGTCTTTCCTACGATCCTTGATATTGCAAGGGTCAAGCGTGTGCCGGACAGGCCCGGTAAAAGCCTGGTGCCGCTTATGAAAGGGAAGGCCCCGGCAAAGAGCCGGCGGTACCTTTTTGCGGAAAACCAGTGCCTGAGGGATATTTCTCAAATAAGCGTGAGGAATGACCGATACCATTATATCTATAGCGTGGCAAAAGGAACGGGTATGCTTTATGATATCAAGTCCGATCCCCGGGAGACGGAAGACCTGGCGCACTCCGCGCACGTGCCTCCCGGCATGAAAGAATCTCTTATCAGGCATAAAGATGAGGTCGATGCCGGGCGGGCGCTTGTTCAAAATAATAAAGCAGAATTCGATCAGGAAATGCTCGATCAGCTCAAGGCGTTAGGATATATTCAATGAGGTTTTTTTATCAGGTACGATGATCTGATCCAGCCCCAGTTGAGCGTAAGGTGGATGAGCGCAAGCAGTATCACAAGGAGGCCGTTATAGGTATGCACCTCAAAGATCGCCGGCCGGAACGGAAGCCGTATTTTGAGATAGATAATGATGCCGGTGCCGGCCTGCACAACGAACGACAACAACAAACATAAATTCACTATCTTCAGTAATTTCATTTTGTTCATGCCGCTATTATAGCAATGTTCAAGGGTCTTGTCGATACTTTAATATATAAATTTTCACTGTCTAGCGTAGGCAATTTATTGTTGTTAAGCTTTAAAAAAGTTAGTAGGTGTTGTTTGACTTTTCATTTAAAAGAATGTAAACTTAGTTAATCAGCCGATATATCGGCTGTGCCACGATATTATATAGAGGAGAACATAATGCGCCGGATAAATGTTGGTGTGCATTTTATTTTTTGGGTGCTTATTTTAACGTTTTATTATCCCATTCAGGGAACGTCTGCCGAAGACAACCCGTCCGGTTATACCGATGAGATAAAAAAACTTCCGCCGGCTAATAGCGATTTTGAGAAGGTTATCCTTGCTGAAATTGCCCGCAGAACAGCTATCGAAGGAAGGACGGATCGATCCGATGCTTTTAAGGACCTCGATGGCGACGGCGTCATTTCCGACGCTGACAAGGACAGCTATGCGAAAATGGATATCAACGCCGATGGCGTGGTCGACGTTTTGGATTTGATGGGAACCCCGAGGGGAGACGAACCGGCAGTGATAAAAGATGATGACGGCCGGGTTACAGAGCTCGCCTACACCGACGGTTCAACCGTCAGGTTGTCTTATCAGACTGACGGGGAAAAAAATCTTACACAATTTGATATGGTATACAATACGACGGATGGCCAATCCATGTCGTTATCTTTTGAGCCGTTCGGCGCGTCACCGCCTGCTGATAAGCCGTTCGGCGTGTTACCGCCTGCTGATGGCGAATTGCCTCTTGGTACATTATCGCCTGCCGGCAATCTCGACGGGAGTGGATCGGGTTCGGCCAATACTGATTCGATGTTAGCCAATCCTACAATACTGGGAAAACTTTTAACTCGCGGGATCAAAGTGGACGATGGAAAAGGTTTTTGGAAGGTAACGATCAAATATCCTGTCAAGCCGTTCGAGATAGCTCCGGGTACCGGCAGGAACAGTGACCCCGGCAGGGTGGTCACCCTTATCATTCATAAAGGCAAGGGTAAGACGTTAGACGACCTGGCCCGGGCCATGACCAG
>JAQURW010000217.1 GCA_028715425.1 Candidatus Omnitrophota bacterium | reverse complement strand
TTCACCCGGATCTCGGCAACATTAAGACCATAGTTAGTTTCTACTATTGGCGCGAGGGTCCCTGGCATGCCATACTCTATCCCCGTATAGGACCAAAGATTAACGATAACATAATTCCCGCCATCATGCCAGTCAGCTTCGATACTAACCGTAAAACCATCTCTACCCTGCGCGTCCTTGATACGAAGTTTATCTTTATGTCCAGTCTTATCGTTGAGCGCTTGAACAATCTTCTCAACCGTTTCCCGATTTTCAACATAGAACCTTTCAAAATCAAAGGGCGGCGCAGGTTCTCTGCCTACCTTGACCTTTATCTCTTTTGCCGCGGCCCTTAGCGCATCCAGGAATAGTCCCGGCTCGAACCGCGGGATATCTATCTCGATCCAGTTATCGGTTTTGCGCGGGGCGCTCACTATCTGCTCCGGCAGCTCCCGGCGCTGTCCCGCCTGCCCTTCCGTTCTTTTACACCATATATTTACCGCGCTCAACTGTTCAGAAAACACAAACTCGGTTTTCCCCGCAGGTTTTATAAATACCTCATAGGACAGGGTCAGGAGTATAGAATCGTCCTTGACCCGCTTCCTCTCAATGACCAGCCGCTGACGAAACGCATCTCCGTTGATCCCCCGTGACGATGCTATGTTATCGAGCACCAGCGCAGGCAACGCAGGCACTCCATCGGAAACCTTCTTACAAAATTCCGTTAATTCAGGTCGTTTTCCGATGGAATTATCGAACACAAATCCGCCGCCGACCATGACCCAGGAAACAGCGGTCCGTATGCCGGCTATAATATCTTTAACGCCGGTGCTGTCAACGGAGACCGAGAGCACCATGCCGGATGCCGGGGATGGCGCCGGAGCCTTGGCCCGGCGGACGACGGACAGAGAATTATTGCCGGCGTTACTGACGATAATGATGCCGTTATTGCTGGCGCGGATACCCTGCGGCCGGTGAAAACATCCTGCCGTTGGCGATATGTTACCGCTCAGTCCTCCATCGGTATAGAGCGTGCCGTCAGGCCGCCAGACCCCCACGGTCTCCACGACGACCTTATTGGCGCCAAAAATAGTGCCGGCCGCACCGCGGGTAATGTCCGCAGGCCAGTTCACCGCGAGGTACTCGTTCTGTATAACACCGTTATTGCCGAAGGCGGGATTCAGCTCTTTGCCCAACGGTTTCAGGACCACGATCCTATCCCGGTCGCTGCCGGTAACCTTGTACCGCATCGGCACAAAAATATTATTTTCCGTATCGACATATATGCCGTTTATATTGTGCTCGGCAAAGTCGGCAAGACCGAGGCCTTCGGTGACAATGCCGTTACCGTGACCATAGGTGTTTTGGGTCGCCAGCCCGTTCCAGGTAAGGACACGCAGGCTGAGCGTGCAATCATAGCTCGATCCCCGCGCCTCCAGGTCGCGCCGCTCGGCCTCAGCCAGCATTTCCTGGTTGGCGAGGATGATATTACTGTCGGAATCGGTGGCTATGCCGGTCAATACCTGGCAGCCGTGCATGGACTTCGGTATAATACCGTCCCGGTTGCCGACATTGGTATCAAGACGCTTATAACCTCCTGCCTTTTGGACGGCGGAAACGGTATTGTTACCCTGATTGGTCACCAAAAGCGTTCCGGCGGCGTTCAAGGCGCAGTACTTCGGTTTATCGAATTTGCCGATCTCCTTGGTAATGATGCCATTCTCACCGAATGCCGTATTGAGGCTCCGGCCGTCGGGATTCAGGACCGATACCGTATCGTTCCTGGTATTGACGACAAAGATGTTGCCCTCTTTATCGACGGCAATGCCGCAGGGTTCGCTCAATTTTCCGGTCTCCTGCGGCACCACAAAGGTCTCCCAGTCTTTGTCCGGGACATCCGGAACCACCACAACAGAAATGCTGATGAAATCGAACGATGCCCCATGATCCTTAAAATACCTATAGGCGCTTTCGTTCAGTTCAACGCACGCGTTCTCATCCCCTCGTTTTAGGACGTTGAAATAAAAGTCCTTCTCCGGGTACACCAACGGTTCTGCTTGTTCCTCACGGGCATAGGTCAGCTTACGCTCAACCATATTATAGGTAAGACGGTATACCGGCTTGGCATCCGGGGACTGTGTTGCATATTGAGCAATTTCCATGCCGTTACTCGTAAATACAAAGTTTTCGACAATCTCCCGCCTTACCCCGTGATGGTCCCGGCCGCTATAGATTACCCAAAGGAGCTCTGTTCCGAGGCCACAGTGCTTTTTCATTTCCTCCACAGTCGGTTGTCGCCTTAATGGGATGACTTCCTGCCCTTTCGCCGGCGCGAATTCGATAATATCGGTATCGGACTGAGGCGGCATTGACCGCGGCAGAGGCTCTTTCGCCTTAACAAAGATAGACCGGCCTGACGGCCGGCTAAGGTCGGTCACCGTTATCTTGATCTCCTTACCGTCGGTCCCCATCGACAATTCAACCATATACGTTATGACCTGCCCCCGTAAGCGTATGGCAAACGCGCACTTATTCGAAGCGGCCGATTGTTCGGCAAGAAACCTGGTAAAGAATCCTTCCAGCCCTTGATCGAATACAATCTTTCGTTCAGGCGGGGTTATGGCGTTAAGACAGGCCTGGAGTGAAGTCCTTATATTCCCCGCACTGACCGGTACGGCTGCGGCAAGCCTCATGAACGCGTCCATAAGCTTTGGCGAGGTCAGGGCCTCGACCTTGACGGTCTTTATCTCAGTTGCCGGTTGTGTAGACGGGGCGCTTTCCATAACGGCCGGCTCATCGGGGACAACACGAAGGTCGATATTTTTAAAGGTAAGGTTACAAATTTGTGAAATGAAATAATCATACGCGCCCTTACTGAGCACATAATAATACCTGCCGCTATCCGGCGCCTTGCCGACATTAAAATAGAAGGGAATATTGGCCGGTAAATCAACCACCCCGGCCCTGTTCGGATCGACAAAACGTAAGGGCCTCTTTACGCCTTTTTCCTTCGGGAAATACGTCAGCCCGCGGAAAGCGCTCTTTCTATTGTTTACCCAGCGGACAGATATATATCCGGTCCCGCGATCTGCGGGCGGCAGATATACATCAAAATCCTCATTGTCGCCTACCTCCAGGAATACCCTCTGCGATTCCTCCGCTTTCATCTGCTCGTCCGCCCCTATCGCCTTAGCCATTTCTGCTACTGTCGGTTGCGGCATCGCCTGTGCGCGGCTCCCCCCGGGGGCCATTCCCGCGACGGGTTGACCGGCAAGCCTGATGCGTATCTTGTGCTTTTGAAGCAGTTTTAACGAAACGCTCTCCTGCGTTCGCCTGACACGAACCTCATCATCTCCCAGCTCGACAAGCAACTCTGTCCCGGATACCTTCTTGATATCGACATTGTTGACGCGGTATTTACCGTTGCCTACTCGGTGCGCAAGGATATTCGGCTTTTCTTTTCTGAAAAGATTAAACGGCATCTTTTTAAGCAACGCGTTCATGTCTTTGCGTCGGCCGTCTTTCATAAGCTCCTGGAACAGATCGTTCAAACGGCCTTTCATCCTGGCGCCTTTATATTCCTTAAAATACGAGTCCATGTTGTACGGCCTTCTGACACCGGGGGCGCTCGATGCCCCGTATTGGATCTGTCGCGCTCCCGCCTTAAGCGCATCGACAAACGCGTCCATGCTAAGTCCGCTCACATCGACAACGACCTCGTCGGCGGTCTCGGCAACCGAGACGACCTTGCTACCCTTTATAAGACCGCCTTTCATCCCACCTGTCGGTTCAAGCGGCGTGAAGTCGAATGTCTGTTTCCATATCTCTATCACACCCCATCCGCCGTCATAGTCAACTGGCGAAGAAAATCGGCTATCATAAACATATTTGGAAACGCTGAAATTCAGCTGCGATCCTTTTATTTCTGCTTTAAAACGTACCTCGACCTGGCCTGGGGTCTTCAGCTCAGGGAACAGGCCCCTATCCACCGCTAACGTCGCTCCTCCCGATTGAGTACCCATAGCCTCTTTTATTGTACGCACTATTTCCTGCCGTAATATATCTGTCTTAGTACTGTCTAGTGTAAGCAGTTTTTCCCCTGCGCAGATCGG
>JAQURW010000032.1 GCA_028715425.1 Candidatus Omnitrophota bacterium | reverse complement strand
TATACGTTCAAACCCTACCTGTCGTGCATCGACCTTGGGTTCTCGCACGGCCCTGATTCGATGTCGATCATTACGAAGGGCCGGAAAGAACACTGGGAATCGTCAATCGAATACCCGAAAGATGCGGGTAAAATAGGAGGGATAGAATCGTGAAAGTACTTGTCACCGGGGGAAACGGATTTATAGGCAGGCATGTGGTGCGGGAACTCGCATCGCGTAAGATAGAGGTCATATCGTTCGATATAACGCCGCCGCAGGAGGAGATCAAGGGGGTGACCTCGATTGTCGGAACGATCATCGACGAATTCCTGCTGGGGGAATACATGAAACAATGCGATGCCGTTCTGCACCTTGCGGCCGTCCTGGGCGTAAAAAGGGCAGAGAAGCATCTCTTGAAATGCCTTACCATCAATATACAAGGGACCATCAAGATACTCGAGGCGTGCGTGATGAACAATATCCCCCGTGTTCTTACCGTATCGTCATCCGAGGTATTCGGGGACCTGAACAAGAATAAGATATCGGAGACCGCCCCGTTCAACCCGAAATCCGGTTATGCGATATCGAAATTAGCGGGTGAAAAATATACCGAGGCCTTCGGGAAGGAATACGGCCTGAAATATACCGTCGTCAGGTTCTTCAATATCTACGGCCCCGGCCAGGTCGCGGAATTTGTCGTTCCGCGCTTTATAAAAATGGTCCAGCATAATATACGGCCGACTATTTACGGGGACGGGAAGCAGATCAGGTCGTTCTGCCATATCGGCGATGCGGCCCGGGCGCTCGTCGACGTTTTTCTTCATCCGTCTTCGGCGAATCAGACCTTCAATATCGGGAACGATCTCGAGCCTGTTACCATGGAAGACGTTGCCTTCAGGGTCATCAAGGAGGCCGGTTCGAGCCTGAAACCGGTATATCTGCCGTTCTCGGAAAGCGACCGCGAGGGCAGCCGCGAAATATACTACCGGGTCCCGGACATCTCGAAGATACGCGCGACGATACAGTATAGCCCCCGCATAACCCTTGACGAAGGGATAAAGGGCCTGATCAAAAGCGGTGATATACCTGATTCGTGGGCTGAACCCGTCATAACGAGGGCATAAGAATGGGGCATACTCCCCGTGTCGTCGGTATTATACAGGGCAGGGTGAAGTCGGCGCGTTTGCCGGGCAAGGTATTAGCCGACCTGAACGGTTGGCCGGCCATCGGCCGCATCGTTCGGCGCGTCATGAAATGTGAAGAGCTTGACAAGATCATCGTCGCGACATCGACGAATCCCGAGAATGACGCCATAGAACGGTTGGGCCGTGAGAACGGGTGGGATGTATTCCGCGGAAGCGAGGACGATTGCCTTTCGCGTTTTACGGCAATAATAAAAAAAGAGGACCCCGGTATTGTGGTGAGGATAAACGCGGATAATTTCGCGATCTGCCCGGAGGTTGTTTCGCATGGCATCAGGGAGCTCGTGGCAAAACGGCTCGACGTCTGCACGAGTTTTATCGACAATACCTATCCGTTCGGGTCCGGCGCCGAAGTATCCACGGCGGATGCCTTGATGCGGATACATGACCGTACCAGGTCCGGCCCCCTGAAGTACCGGGAGCACATTTATTTATATGCTTATGAGCACAGGGAAGCATACAAGGTGGGTCTTTTAGAGGCCCCGGAGCATTTCCGGAGACCCGATATAAACCTGTCGGTCGATACTGCCGGCGATTATGAGAGGGTAAAGGCCTTATACGCCGCATTCCCCGGGCGGGAGAGCGACTTTGGTCTTAAGGAGATCATCGAATATTGGGACAGGTTAACAAGCCGGGAGGCATATACATGAAGGTAATTTCTATCGGCGCTAAAAAAATAGGGGACGGTCATCCGTGCTTTATACTTGCGGAGGCCGGGTGTAATCATAACGGTAACCTCGGTATCGCCAGGCAATTGATAGACAGCGCTGTTGCGGCCCGCGCCGATGCCGTTAAATTCCAGACCTATAAGGCGGACAGGCTCTATTCGAAAAAGACGCCGATGATGGCGCATTTCCGGGCAACGATGAAGGCCGGCCCCGATGCCACGATGTATGACCTGATCAAGGCGACCGAGCTCGCGTGGGAATATCATGCCCCGCTTGTCGAATACTCGAAGAAAAAAGGTATCATGTTCCTTTCGACGCCGTTTGACGAAAAGGCCGTGGACTACCTGGAAAAATACAACGTCCCGGCGTATAAGATCGCCTCGTTCGAGATGACGCACTTTCCGCTCATAAGGAAAGCGGCGCGTACGGGCAAACCCGTGATCCTGTCGACGGGTATGTCGACCCTCGGGGATATCGAGAAGGCTCTATCGGTCATACGCGCCGAAGGTAATGACCGGGTCATATTGCTTCATTGCGTGAGCAATTATCCGGCTAAACCGGAAGACTGCAATCTCCGCGTCATACAAACCCTGAAATCCGCTTTCGGCTATCCGGTCGGGATATCAGACCACACGCCGGGGATCGAAGTGCCGAAGATCGCCGTGGCGATCGGGGCGAATCTCATCGAAAAGCATATAACCGTCGACCGGTCGCTGCCGGGTCCTGACCATTATTTTTCGCTGACGCCGGACGACCTGAAGTCTCTCGTCAAGGCATCACGGAACGTCGAGGCAATGCTCGGCAGCCCGTATAAACGGTGTACGGAAGCGGAAGAGCCCATGAAAAAGATCGGCAGGCGAAGCCTCGTGGCCGCAAAGGATATACCCGCAGGCGCGAAGGTTACGCCGACAATGCTGGCCGTTAAAAGGCCCGGGTACGGCCTGCCGACAGAACTTTCCGATATCCTTATCGGCTCCCGGACCACGCGCGATATCGAAGAGGATGAGCCCTTATCGTGGAACATGTTCCTGGATTATGGACCGGTGCATAAAAGGAGCCGGCATGCAGCTTAAGATCTTGAAAGCAGACAAAGAAACGTGCGGGAAGTATTATACGATCATCAGGGAGGTTTTCTCTCTCATGGACCCGGCCAGGATAACGAGGCGGATCGAAAGATTCGATGCCTCGACCCGTTTCTATGTCGTCGAAGAGGCAGGAGAGATCCAAAGCCTTATGTTCCTGACCGATGTTGTGGTTGGCGCGAAAAAATTAGGAGGGATCGGCGGCGTGGCGACACGTAAACCTTACCGGGGCAAAGGATACGCCAGGGCCCTGTTAAAAAAAATACTGGAAGATACGACAAACGAGTATCCTGCGCTCCTTTTGTGGACACGGATACCGGCATTTTTTAAACAAGCAGGATTTCAGGATGCCAGCGGATATTTCGAGGAGGATAAGGCGGGTTCGCTCCCGATGATGTGTTTTCATAAACCTGCGGCGACGGTATTCCCGCAGCCGTTCGATAAACTGCCCCGGGTCTATTTTTGAATGCCCGGTGTTTCACCTTCTGCGAAAGGAGAGATTCTTATGAGCCTTTTTAGCGATGCGAAAAGAGTCCTGGTCGTCGTTGCCCATCCCGACGATGAGGTCCTCGGTTGCGGCGGCACCATAGCCCGTTTTTTAGCATCGGGGGCCGAGGTCCACGTCCTGATATTGGGAGGCATTACGACGTCGCGGTATAAGGGGAAGGCAAGCGAGGAATCATGGAAGGAAAAGGCCTTTAAGGGCGAGGCGGAAAAGTGCGCGGACCGCTTGAAGTTAACATCGCTCACCCGCTGTAATTTTAAGGATAACCGGTTCGACAGCATACCGCTCCTGTCGATCATTAAGGCCGTCGAAAAGATCAAGGCACAGGTCAAACCCGACGCGGTTATGACCCATGATTTTTCCGACCTCAACATAGACCACCGGTTAACGCATCAGGCCGTCATGACCGCGTTCCGGCCTGAAGGCCGCCACGCGTTACAGTGCATAATGACCTTCGAGACCCCTTCGTCGACCGAGTGGCAGGACCAGGAGAAGGTCTCGTTCAAGCCTAATTGTTATGTCGACATAACACGGTATCTGGCTCAAAAAATAAATGCCGTGAAGTGTTATAAAAGCGAATTGAAAAAATCTCCGCATCCCCGGTCCCTTGAGGGGATCACGGTATTGGCGAAAAAAAGAGGTACGGAGATATGCCTGAAACATGCCGAGGCGTTCCGGATAGTGCGGGGCGTGTTGTAGAAACGCAGGGGGCCATGAAGGAAAAGACGGCGATATTTTTTCGTGCGAAAGGCGGACTCAAGGACGGATGGGGCAATATCATGCGCTCACGGTTGATGGCGCGTTATTTCCTTAAGCATGAGAAGGGTGCCGTAGTTTCTATGCTTATCGAGGGCGACGATGCCGTCAGATCGTTCATGGCAAAAGAAGGATATGACGGTATTTCAGTAAAGGAAAAGATCACGTTGGAAGACGAAGAGCGGTGCCTTGACGCTTCTGATCCGGCCGTGGTGATAACGGATATGCTTAAGGTGCCCTCCGGGCTTCTTTCTCTCTATCGCAGGCATTGCCGAAAGCTCGTGATCTTCAACGACATGGGATATGATTATACGGACGGCGATATAATCGTGAATCCGCAAATCCTGGCCTCGTATCCCCCTCGACGGATGGGGCAGAAACACCTGAACGGGACCGATTACTTTATCCTGCAAGAAGATATCATAACGGCGCGTCAAACCGTAGCGAAGAAAGAGGTCCCGGCCCGGGCCCGGAACCTTCTTGTTATCATGGGCGGGTCTGTCGAGGACGGCATAGGGACGCTCTGCTCGCGGGTTATCGATAACCTCGGCGATACGGACATGAAGATATCTTTTGTCCTGGGATATGAGCACAATATCAGCGAAAAGAACCTGCGTTATTTCGAGAGCAGGAATGTGATGCTTGTTTCAGGGACGGATGAAATAGGTTCGGTCATGGCAAAAGCCGATATCGCACTGGCTTCGTCCGGGTTTGTTAAATACGAACTGGCGGCGCTCGGGGTCCCGGCGGTACTGGTGAGTATCGTCGATCATCAGGACGCTCTTGCGCGGGCCTTCGCCGGCCGGGGCGCATGCGCCGAATATGCGGGGAATATACATGCGGTTACGCCGGAATCGTTAGCCCGGTCGATCCTGGGGCTTGCCGGTGATAAGGAACAACGGGCAATGATGGCGGCAAACGGACGACGGCTGGTCGACGGGAATGCGCGGCAACGCATCCTTAAGGAGCTTTTTCCGGCCTGATAACGGCAAACGACGGAGGGAGAACGATGATGTCCGAGCGCGACGGATACGAATTATTCCGGTTGAAACGATCGTACAGAGAAGGAAAGAATATCTGCCAGCTGTTGCGTAAAAACGGAAAGAATACGGAACATGCGATAGAGGTGTCGTATGACCTTCAGAGCGGCGCCTATATCGCCGCTCTGGAACATAATCCCGAACGCGCGCGGCAAAAGGCCGCCTACACCGCCGATGTGGCCGGGGTCATCAACTCGTTATGCAAACCGGCGTCGGTGCTCGAGGCCGGTATCGGCGAAGCAACGACCCTTCAGGGTGTGATCAAGCATATGGATGCTCGGGTGAAGATGTACGGGTTCGATATTTCCTGGTCCCGGGTCGCTTATGCCCGGGAATGGCTCAGAAAAAAAAAGGTACGCCATAACGTCGTTCTCTGCACGGGAAGCCTTCTTCATATCCCCTGCGCGGACAATTCCGTCGATGTGGTATATACTTCGCATTCTATCGAGCCCAACGGCGGGAATGAGGAACCGATCATCCGGGAATTATACCGTGTAACGCGGAAGTATTTGATATTGCTTGAGCCGGGTTATGAACTGGCCGCGGCCGATGCCAGGAAACGGATGAAACTGCACGGTTATTGCAGGGGGTTAAAGAAAATATGCGAATCTCTCGGCTACCGGGTCGTTATCCACCGGCTCTTTCAGTCGCCGCCGGCTGATCCGTTGAACCCGACGGCGATAACCGTTATTAAAAAGGATGCAAAACAGAGGTCCGGCAACGTCCTTGCCTGTCCGAGGCTTAAAACGCCGCTCGAAGAGATAGGGGGCGCCCTTTACAGCCCGAAGGCATTGACGGTGTATCCGATTCTACTGGGGATCCCCTGCTTAAGGGTCGAGAACGGTATTATTGCCAGCGCGTATCCCCGTATCCGGACGATACGGGCGGATAAACGGAAACAAGGGAGGAGAACATCATGGTAAAACCGAAAATCTTTGTGACGGGCACGATGAGGACCGGCTCGTCGCTTATAACCAATCTTTTAAGCGTTCATTCAAAGATTTCGATGGTATCGGACGGGGTTCATTTTTTCCGCTTCATATATAAACAGTATGAGCCCTTGAACGAGAAAAATGTCTATCGGCTTCTCAGGCATCTCCGTGCCCGTTTGTACCACCGTTTTCAGATCGAATTCGATTATGCCGCTGTCTTCGAGACCATAAAAAAAATCTCGTTCACCCATGCCGTTATCTATGACGAGATCATGAAATATTTCCTGAGGCAAAAAAAGGGTAAAGAGATATGGGGCGACGACCCGGCCCTGCAGTGGCGCGAGATCCCGGATTTTATTGACATGTTCCCGGAAGGGAAGGTGATCCATATTTTGCGCGACCCCCGCGCAGTGCTTTCTTCATGGAAACGGGGGATCGGGCCCGGTGAATTCAGGTATCTGCATGCCATGTTCAACTGTCTTGACTGCCTGCACTATGCGGAAGAATTCAAGCGGACCTTGAGCCCTAAGAATTATTTCCCCGTGCGTTATGAAGACATTGTCGCCGACCCGTCATGTTGGGTCGGGAAGCTTTGCGATTTCCTCGATATAAAATTCGAGGAGATCATGCTCCAGCCCGAACGGTGGAAAGATGTCTTAAGCGACCATGTCCTTGACCTGGGGCGCTCGTCGTTCGACGGCACCGTGGTCGGGTTCAGCCCCATGAGGGCGAACAGGTGGAAGGACGTGATCGAGGATTGGGAGCTCTGCCTTATCGAGTCGTTCATGGGGGATGTGCTGGTGCGTCACGGATACGAGCTGACCGGTAAACCGCGTTTCCGGGAAAATCTCATGGAAGCCTTTCGCATATATGCCGCAACCGGCAAAGGGGTGAATACCTATCCTATCGATCCGCGGGATTACCGGGGCTGGGGTGTCCCCCAGAAGGATACCTCATACACAAAATGGTTCAGCGATACACCCGAGGCCCAGGCCTATTTAAAGGAGATCGCCGAAATTGAAAAAACAGCGTAAGATACAATATCATATACCGAACCTTTTTGCGAAAAAATTCATATTTGTTGACGGCCTGACCAGGAGCGGTAAGGGGCTCCTCTCGCCGATAATACCGTCCCTTCAAGGCATTGAGAAGATCAATGTGTGCGAGCTCTTCGATATGCAGATAGTCCCGGCGATGAGCCTCGGTCTCGACGAGAACTTTGCCCGGGCGTTCTTACGGTGCTATTTTAACGAGCTTGCGTACGATACCTTCCTGTCCCGGAACGTCAACTTCAGGCGGAGCGATCTGTCGGGCATTTATAATCACCACCGGCCCGCGCTTTATTTCGAACGGCTGAAGTCCTCCGAGGAGACCGTCAAGGAACGCCTGGCCGAACCGTGGGCATTTCCGTTCAAAACGCACGACCTCCTGGCCAATCGCGAGCACCTGGACAAGCTGGGGCTGGATTATTCCATGATCGAACTCATACGTAACCCGGTCGACCTGTGCTATTCCTGGTACCGGAAAGGGCTGGGCCGCGACTGGGGGAAAGACCTCCGCACCTTTGCCCTCAAATATAAGCAAACCGTAATACCGTACTATGCGTATGGCCGCGAGGAGGAATGGCTCGATATGAGCGAGAAAGAACGGTGCATCGAGATCCCGATGACGCAGATGAAAAAATGCGTTGCCCGGTACCGGGGGGCTGAGGCGCATATACTGCTTATCAGGCTCGAAGACCTGCGCGTCCGTCCGGATGGCGAGACGGACCGGATCTGCGATTTTCTTAAGGCGAAGCGGACTGCCTTTACGGCCCGTGTGATAAAAGGCATCAGCGCTGACCGGCGGCAGCCGAAGCCGCGGGAAACGAAGATCGCCGCATTTAAAGGGATACGGAAAAAATATCGCGCTATGCTCATGGCCATGGACGAGTCGTATAACGATTCGTACGGTATGAGATAAAAGAAACCGGCTCTACGATAAAGGAGACGATATGGATTTCAAAGTGATCGTGACCGTGGGCGATGCCCTCATGGGCAACCCTGAAAAACTCCTTAAGATTTATTCGATGGGCGAATGTATCTTAAGGATCAACGGGGCGCATATCGGCGCGGATAAGATATCCTCTATGGTCCAGACCCTGCGGGATATCCTGAAGGGTCCGCGGCTCATGCTGGATCTGCCGGGCAATAAGGTCAGGACCCGGGGGCTCTCGGACCCCATCCGTCTGAGTAAGGGCGAAGACGTTCTGCTGCATGCCTACCAGGTCAATTATCCCAGGTTTTTTACGCTTCTTACGGCCGGCGACATCATGCTGGCCAACGATTCGAATATTTGCCTGGAGGTCCGGGACGTAAACCCGGATACCGTCAAGCTGCTGTCGCATTCGAACGGTATCCTGGACAATAATAAAGGGATCCACGTCAGGGGTATTCATAAGGATATCCCGTTCCTTTTTGAAAAAGATATCCGGTTGATCGGGAGCGCCTGTTCCGAAGGGCTTGATTATATATCCCTTTCGTATGTACGGACGCGGGATGATATCGTGGAGGCCAAAAAACTGATCAAGGGGCATGCCGGCCGGACGCCTGCGATCATAGCCAAGATCGAGACCGCAGAGGCCGTGGAAAACTTGGGATATATTTTTAAAGAGGTGGACCGTATCAATATCGACCGGGGCGATCTTTCTGCCGATATCGGCATGCTCAAGGTCCCTGCCGTGCAAGAGCGTGTTATCGAATCCGCCAGGCGCGCCGGCAAAGAGGTCTTTCTTGCGACCCAATTTTTTAAGAATATGGAACAGTATCCGGTCCCCCTTATCGCGGAGGTCATGGATTTTTATAAGACCGTCAAAACCGGGATCAGCGGTATTCAGTTGTCTGAAGAGACCGCGGTCGGGAAGTACCCGGTCGAATGCGTCAAACTGGTGTTTGATGTCTATAACCAGTCGTTTTCCGGATAAGAGACATGATCTGAGGTTAGGCCGACATATGCGTTATGAAAAAGAATTAAGCGTCGCCGTAGAAGCCGTTATCGCGGCTGCGCGGCTTTGTACCTATGTAGCGAAGACGATCGTCGACACCGAGGTCATTACCAAGGGAGATAAGAGCCCGGTAACGGTCGCGGATTACGGATCACAGGCGATCGTTGCGCATCTGGTGAGCGGCGCTTTTCCCGATGACCTTATTGTCGCCGAAGAACATTCGTTGGAACTGGCCGCGGCCGGCCGGGGAGGCGTGGCAGGCCGGCTGGAAAAGGCGGTCCACGATACTTTCGATCCGGCTGCGTCCCTGGCCGATATCGTTCGATGGATCGATCCGAAAGAACAAGGCGGCGGGACCGGACGCGCGTGGGTCCTGGATCCGATAGACGGGACCAAAGGGTTCATACGCGGCGGACAGTATGCGATAGCTCTGGCGCTCCTCGTCGATAACGCCGTTCAACTGGGGGTCCTCGGGTGCCCTAACATGCCGTTTGACGGCAGGAGGACCGGTTCCGTATTCGTCGCGCGGCGCGGGCAGGGGGCGTATCAGTGTTTCCTGGGGGATCAGAAGGTGCAGCATCCTATCCATGTCTCTTCTGATTTTAACGGCGGCGACTTGCGGTTCGTGGAAAGCGCCGAGGCCGAACATACTGATCATGAATTTCACCGGCGGCTATGCCGGGCCCTCAAGGTGACCCGAGACCCTTTAAGGACCGAAAGCCAGGGGAAATACGGGGTTGTGGCAAGAGGCGAGGCGTCTGCGTATCTTCGTATGCCGTCGGTATCGGACAGAAAGTATAAACAAAAGATATGGGACCACGCGGCCGGGAGCGTAATCCTTGAAGAGGCGGGAGGAAAGGTCAGCGATATCCGGGGGAACAAACTCGATTTCTCATGCGGGATCACCCTTCGGAACAATACCGGGATCGTCGCGACGAACGGTATCTGTCATAATATGATCGTCGGGGCGATACAGGACGTTATTTCGATCGCGTAAAAGGAGACGCGCATTATGGTGATATGGCTCTTAGGGGTTTCAGGGGCAGGAAAAAGCACGCTGGGAGAACTTCTTATGGAATATTGCGTCAAGAAGGGCAGGAAGGCGTATATGATCGACGGCGATTTTGTGAGGTCATTCTTTAAACACGATCTCGGTTATTCCCGCGGAGACCGGATGGAAAATATCAAGCGGATCATCCTGGCCGCCTATGCGGTAAGCCAAAGCGGCACTATCGCGATCATAAGTAATATTTCACCGTTCGAAGAGTTGCGGGATTTTTGCAGGGAGAATGTCCCGGATTATAACGAGATCTATCTGAAGAGGGATATCACCGTATGCAAAAAGAAAGACACGAAAAAGATGTACCGGGACAACATCGGCAAAACCGCGATCGTTGGGATGGAGGTCGCCTTTGACGAGCCGCAGAGGAGCGATCTTGTCGTCGACATTGAAAAACAAACTGTCGCTCAATCGTTCGCAACGATATGTTCGTATCTCAAGAAAAAATATCCGGGGGTATTCAAATGACCATAACGACCGAAATAAACGGGGAGACCCTCGAGGACCTGATAAGCATCCATACGGGCCTGTACCATCCTCTTACCGGTTTTATGACCTCGCTCGATTATGAAAATGTGGTCGATACGATGCGGTTGGGGGACCAGTCCGTATGGACCATCCCCGTTACCCTCGATGTCCCCCACGGTATTTTTAAAAAAGCGCTGGATGCCAAAAAACTATGGCTTACGTATAACAATAAAAAAGTTGCGTTCATGGAGATCCACGATTGCTATAAGATACAGGCCGGGAAAGATGTCCTGAAGATATTTAAAACAGACGAGCTGAAACATCCGGGCGTGAAAAAAGAGCTCGGCCGGTCCGAATACCGGATCGGCGGAAAAACACAGATAACCGACAAGGCGGTTGTCAGGGGCGCGCTTGACCCTGCCAGGACGAAAAGGCTTTTCAAACGGCGCGGATGGAAGACGGTAGTCGGGTTCCAGACGCGGAATCCGCTGCATACGGCGCACGAATTTTTGCAGCGGCTCGGCCTGGATATCTGCGACGGGCTTTTTATCAATCCTTCGGTGGGATGGAAACGTGCCGGCGATTTTACCGAAGAGGCCGTTATGCGGGCGTATGAATGCATGATCGGCAGGTTTTATCCGAAGGATAGAGTCCATCTGGAAGGACTGAAGGTTTATTTCCGGTATGCCGGGCCCCGGGAGGCTATTTTCCATGCCCTTATCAGGAAAAACCTCGGGTGCACCCATTTTATAATCGGCAGGGACCATGCAGGGGTGGGGGATTATTACGGGACCTATGAGGCGCATGACCTGGCGCGCGATATCATGCGAAGGCATTCCCTGGGGATTGAATTGCTGCTGACCAAGGAACCTTACTACTGCAAGGTATGCGGCTCGATAGTGACCGAGAAACATTGCCGCCATACCGGCAACAATATCGAACGGATCAGCGGCAGTTACATACGCTCGCTTATGAAACGCGGGATGATGCCGGAGAAGCGGTTCATGAGGCCCGAAGTGGCGAAGGCCGTATTGTCGTTAGGGGACAGGATATTTATAAAGTGAAAACGGAACGAATACTATGATTTTTGTGCCGCATGTTCATATGGTCAATCTTCCGCTGTATTATGTCCTTTCGTTCTTCGACACGGTCGAGGCATATGAGGTTGATCCTCCGCTTAACCGGTGCAAGCGGATCCGTATCTTGAACTTTTTGGATTATATTGACTGGGATGAGGGTATTATTACGCGGTCGGAGGCCGTTAAGACTGCCGGGGAGATAGTCCGGCGAATCCCGGATGAAGTATGGGATACGCCGGTGTGCCGCCGTAAGATCGGTTTCGCCGACAGGGCGAAACAGGACCTTTATAAGGAGATCGAAAAATTCCTGTATCTGGCGAAGATCGTGCGTCGCTGTAAAGCGCCGCGGGCGTATGTTGTCCATTCGCTTGTTTTTCGTTATCTCAGAAGGCATGCCTGCGGGCATGCCGGGCATCCTTTCTTCGATGTCACGACTCATCGCGTGTTATCCGCGATCAACGCCTTCCTGGACCGTGTATATTTCATTTCCGTCAATGCGTTCTTTTTACTCCGCCTGTGGGCCGAGTATATACGCGGCCTTTGTGCGCCTGCGGATAACGGGCATGAAATACGCTATATCTATGACGGCGATAATCCCCTTGAGGTATCGACCGATAAAGGGAAACTGACGTTTACCTGGATCGTCGACGGCCGTCACATAAAAAAAGAGAATATCCTTTTTTTATTGCCGGGGATGCGATATAAAAAGCCCGGCGCCGGGGGGGCCGGGTTCCATACGGCGGGACTCGCGGACCTCTATCGCCTGGCGGACCGCCGTCGGCTCGTCGCTCACCTTCCGGCATTGCTTGCCTCCTGGGGCAGGGTGATCGTTTCATCTCTGTCATGTAAAAATATCTTACGCACCGGCTATATGCTTCGCAGCATGCGATGGGCGCCGTGCGTTGATACGTTACGGCCCAAGGTATATTTATACACGCTGGGCAATGCGGGTATCGAAAATCCGGCTATAGCGTATTTCAAAGCTATGGGGATGAAGACCATCAGCTGGTCGTACAGTTCCAGCGTCGGCAGGTTCCTTACCGGGCGAAAACCTGAAGGATTCGATTTCAGGGACAGACGCGTATGCTATCTTATGACCGATCTGGCGCTCGGGTGGAACAATAACTTCCGTGATTTTTTGCTGGAGCACCCCCAGGGGCGCGTACGCGTGGAAACCCTGGGGCCGCTTATGAGCGGCGATGAGGATGCGGCGGGCCTTACGAAAAAAGAATTATGCCGGAGAGAGGGTATCCCCTATCGTGACGAGTGGAAGTACCTTGCCGTATTCGATACCCCGGTATTGTTTCCCGGTATATACAGCGCGGTAAATTTCCCGATCTATACCGAGTACAAACATTCATTCATGAAAGATATCAGGCGGTTATTGGATGATTATCCCGATTGCGTGATCGTCCTCAAACCAAAGCGCAGCCTTAAAAGGCAAGAAGGTTTTTACACCGACGAGATCGCCCGTATAATCGATGAAATGAGGGAAAGCGGGCGTGCGATCATTCTCGATTATAAGATCAATCCCTGGGTTCCCATAGGCCTGGCCGATGTTTGTATCTCGCAGCCCTTCGGCTCGCCTAATATGGCGGCGCTCCATTACGGCAAACCGGTGATCTTCCATGACCCGTGGAATATCGCTCGATATCCGCGATATAAATATGACAGGCTCTTGCCGCTTATAAGCCGGGATTATGAGGATCTGAAGGCGAAGGTGGCGGCGTACCTGGGGGATCCCCGCCGGTTCAAACAGTTATGCGACACGATAGATATTACCGACTATGTCGGGATAGCGCCGGGTACGAATTCTACCCGTAAATTCAGGGAAGTGCTGAAGAAAACAGCGGAAGAGAACGATAAAAGGGAAAACGGGATCTGTCATGCAGCTAATTAAAAAACTGAAAAAGAGCGCGAGCATCTATATAGGATCGTCGTTTGCAAATGAGGCGATACCGTTCCTGCTTTTACCGATATTGACGCGTTATCTTTCACCGTCCGATTACGGTATATGGTCGACGTTCATAGCCCTTTCCGGAAATGTAACCGCGATAATCGGTATGGGGACGGTCAGCGCGATCATACGGGCATATTTCGACCGTCACCGTATCGACTTCCCTGCCTATATCGGCAATTCGCTTTTTATTAACGGCGTCGTCTGCGCCGTCAGTATGGTGATCTGTGTCTGCGCGGGCCCTTTCATAGGGTCGAAACTCGGGATCCCCGTACCGTGGCTTTATACCCTTCCGATCATAGGGCTCTTCACGGTGTTGTATAATCTGCCGACAAAACTTTTTATCTATGAGCAAAAACCTTTCATATTCGCCGCGCTGCAATTTTCGTATCTTTTTTTCGAGATCGCGCTTTCCATATTTTTTGTCGTTGGCCTGGGGTTCGGATGGGAGGGGCGGGCATGGGGGGTTATTTCGAACAGGTCGATCTTTTTTTTCTTGGGGGTGTTCCTCCTTTTGCGGCGGGGGCTTATCGTGTTCCGTCTCAACAAGGATTATATACGCCGGATACTGTGGTATGGCATCCCGATGGTGTTTTATGCCCTGGGGATCACGGTCCTGGCATCGACGGACCGCATCTGTCTCAATATGTTCGTAGGGCCTGCGGCGACCGGGGTCTATAGCGTAGGGTTCGCGATAGCCGGGATCATAGTTTTTTTTAATACGGCGCTTATACTGGCTTGGGAGCCGATACTCTTTGAGGCGCTTCACGACGCCGATCATGCGGCAAAGAGGATGATCGTCCGTTATACATACGGGCTGTCTGCCGTGATCGCGGGCCTGGCCGTCCTCTTGGTGGTCGCTGCGCCGTTTGCGATCCATCTTATCGTCGGGTCGAAGTTCGACGGTGCGCTTACGTTCATCCCCTGGCTGGCCCTTGCCAACATCGCGCACGGCATGTACGTTATCATGAAAAGTTTTATTATGTACCAGAAAAATACATCCCTTATCGGTATTACGGCGGTGATTACCATCGTGGTCAATATTGCGCTCAATTTCGTTCTGATCGGCCGCTTTGGCGCCCTTGGCGCGGCGCAGGCTACTTTTCTGACGTTTGCGGCAAGATTCCTTCTTGTCTGGTACTTGGGCAATAGGGTATTTCCTATGCCGTGGTTCTCGTTCATAACGCAAAGAGGGTGACCTATGTACAAATACCACTGTATCGCGAATGATGTTAAGCTTGGCAAAGGTGTCACGTTGTCGAAATTCATTAACCTTTATGGCTGCGCCGTCGGTGATCTTACGAAGATCGGCGCCTTTGTCGAGGTACAGAAAAATGCGGCGATAGGGAAGCATTGCAAGGTATCGTCGCATACCTTTATATGCGAAGGGGTCACGATCGGCGATAACTGTTTCATCGGACACGGCGTGATGTTTATAAACGATAATTACCCCCGGGCGACCGGCCCTCAAGGCCGCCTGGAAACAGAGGCGGAATGGGCCGGGCGCTTCGTCAGGACCCGGATCGAAGACAATGTATCCATCGGCAGTAATGCCACTATCCTGGGCGGTATTACCGTCGGCAAGGGTGCGGTCATAGGCGCCGGGAGCGTGGTGGTCAGGGATGTGCCGGCAGGCCAGG
>JAQURW010000216.1 GCA_028715425.1 Candidatus Omnitrophota bacterium | reverse complement strand
AGTATCGAAACATGCGGATATCCTGATCCCCTCCTTCTCGAACCCCTTATATTTAAGGAGTGCGGTCCCCAATTTCCCGGCGCCTGCAAGAATGACCTTCTGTATTTCGTTCTTGCCGAGGATCGAATTCAGCTTTCTCAAAAGCTCTTCAATGTTGTACCCGCCGCGTTTATTGCCGCAAAGGTCAAACATGGAAAAATCCTTCCTCACCACCGACGGGGTCACGCCTATACTGTCAGCAAGATTGTCAGAGAACACCTTTACAAATCCCATATATTTAAGACGGACAAGGGCGTTTTTGTATCGTGAAAGACGGATAATAACGTTTTTATTTATCATTAGAAAGTACCCATAAAAAAAATATTGTTATTTTTTTCACAATATATACTAGAAGGATATCACATACCCAGTATCATGTCAAGTTTTTTGTGATTTTTTTCACTAAATGCTTAGGTCGGTAGGCGCCCGTCCGAGGGAACGTAAGAGGGCGATGGTATCGTTTATCTGCGTTTGGATCAATTCTTTTTCATGCGCGCGGTTCGGATAGATGGAATATAAGGAACGGTATTCGAGAGGCGTCATGTTGAGCATGACGGAATTACCGCCGGAGGCAAGCGCTTTTTTCCGCAACGCCGGGTTAAGCGTCTCGAGCGCTGTCGTGACCAGTATCTTCGCCTTTTTCTGGTCGATGATCCGGGACAAGGCAAGCGCCTTTAAAACCATCTCCTCATCCGCCGGCTTATTCGCGTTAAGCGGTGTATCGAAATGCGGGATAAACGGCCCGAAACTGAACATCTCGGCGTTTAATTCCTGCGCGAGCAGGATATCCCCGACAATATCTTCGTTCGTCTGGCCCGGAAGCCCGATAAGCCCGCCGGTCAGGATCAGGTACCCCATCTTGTACGCAGCCTTAAGATGTTCGATCCTGGCATCCAGACCCTGGCCGGGATGGAGCGCCCGGTAGATGGCGGGATTCGAGGTCTCAAAACGCATGAGAAGCCCTCTGGCCCCGGCGTTATATAACCTCTCAAGATTAGCGGTCCCGATCTCACCGAAACTTATAAAGATCAGGGACGGCCATTTCGTTTTTATGGTCCTGATCACGTATTCCAGGTCCCGTATATCATATCCCGCATCTTCGCCGCTCTGAAGGACCAGCGCCTTAAACCCGAAATCAGAGACTGCCTGCCCGGCCGTATCGATGATCTCCTCAGGCGACATACGGTATCGCTTGAGCCCTGCATTAAGCGCCGATATCCCGCAGTATGAGCACTGTTTTTTGCAATAATTGGAGATCTCTATAATGGCATGGACACAACACGAATTGCCGTGATTTTTTTGCCGCAGGAAATTAGCCGTCTTAAAAAGATAATCAAGCGCTGCGGCATCGTTAAGGCCTAGAAGGTAACGATAATCGTCCCGGCCGAGCCCCTGGCCCATACTCGCCTTATCCAGGATAGTCACGAGCCTTTTGTCGATACCTGAACGTTCCACGTTGACCTTCGAGATCCTGAGGTCGACTTTCTGCAGCTCGAAAAACTCCTCTTTCCAGATCGATAATGTCGCCTCGGCCTCGCCGGGAGAGACCTTCGTGATGATAAAACCTCCCTGCGCATAGACATAGTCGCCGACTGCGATCTCGTGCAGTTCGTTGTAGGCCTTGCGGAGTTCGCCGAAATAACTCACCTGGACGGTCTTGCCGTCGATGGATTGTATTTTACCGGGTATTGCGTAGCACATGATAATAGGATTTCCATGTAGGGGGCGGGCATGCCCGCCCCTTACATAATTTTTATATATTGTTCAATCGTTTTTACGATTTCCGGCAACCGTCCTTCAACCGCCGCCGACAATCCCTCCCCGAACGATACATCCTCAACCTGTATCCCTGCCACGACGATCTCGGTCTTGATATCAAACCGGCGGACCAATTCGAAGAGCCCTTTGAGATCGAGCTCATGCGTCGAGGTCATGCCTTCCTTGACCTCGCAGACCGCTTCCTCAAGCGAAAATATGCGGACCTCGCCGGGTACGTTCCCGCAGTCAACAGCGTCTATGATGAGGACCCTTGTATAGCGTTCGAGTTTATGGACGAGATCAAAACTCGCGGTTCCAAAATCGAAAAAATCAGGCAGGGGCGAACGGCCATTCGCCACTACCTTTGCGTATCTCTTGACAAGGCGATCGAGGACGAGGATACCGACACCGTCATCTCTGCGTAACGTGTTGCCGATACCGATAACCGCTTTGGGTTTAGACAAATTTGACATCCAGAAGATGCGTCGCGCATGAGATGCACGGGTCATACGCGCGCGCGAGCATCTCGAGGTCCAGCGTGATCTCGGCCTGTGTCCTTTTGCCTAAAAGTTCAGGCACGATCTTACGCATATCATCCTCGAGGTTTCCCATATTCTGGTTAGTCGGGATGACACAGTTCGCCGCGGTTATGTGCGCCGTCTCATCGATCGTATATTCGTGGAAAAGGGAACCCCGGGGCACTTCAACGCATCCGACACCGGTATGAGGCGTATATCGGGTCTTTCCGATCTCGCTCCGTGTCGGCCAGCTCTGAACCACGATCTTTTTTTCGTTCAGGCCGTCCTTAAGGATTTTCTCCATGATAGCGATAGAATCTTCGAGGCAATGCACCCACTCGACAAGCTGGCATGCCGTGTTCAGGTACGGATTATGGACCGGCGGCTTCAATCCCAGCTCCTTGGCGGCCTCTTTTGCTTTTTTGTGAAGTTTATTATAGTTATTGTTAAACCTCGCGATCGCGCCGACCGCGTAGGTTGATCCGTTTATCCTGGCTATCTTCGCCCGGGAATAACCGACAACCGTCTCGTTAAAAAGTTTCCGATAGTCCCGCGATCGTGTCTTTATGCCGCCGTTTACGACCAGATCGCCGTCATAAAACGCGTACTCCTCTTTGGATGAGAGCGACATATATTGCGTCGGCCGCTCGAACGCCGGAAATTTAAGGGTCTTGACTATTTTAAGCGTCGCATCGCCGTCCTTGCGCGCCTCCAGCATAAGACCGTAGAGCTTCTCGAGGCCTTCGCGCTTCGGCAGCTGGGTCAGCCCCCCGACCACATAACTGATCGGATGGATATGCCTGCCGGCAAGGACCTCGCCGGCATAATCGCTCATCCGCTTCATCCTGAGCGCCATATCGATAACCGGCCGGTGCGTTTTGATAAGCGGCATGATACTTTTTACCCCCAAAAGGTCCGGCGCAACCAGAACGTAAATATGAAGGATATGGCTGTCCAGCTGCTCGGTGTTAAGAAGAAGTTTCCTGAGCATGACGACATCGTCGGGCGGTTTTACGCCGAGGGCGTCCTCAGCCGCCTTAATGCTGGCCAGCGTGTGGCCGCAGGCGCATATCCCGCAGATCCTCGAGGTCAGGTGCTGCGCCTCCCAGATAGCCCGGCCCACCAGCATGGACTCGAAGAACCGCGGCGACTCGATGACCTGGAATTCGCATTTTTCAAGCTTGCCGTTTTTCACATCGACGACAATATTGCCGTGCCCTTCGACGCGGGTAAGATAATGGACGTCGACCCTGACGTCCTTTGAAGAGGGATCATTTGAACTCTTTGTCATATTTCTCTCCCATTGAATCATTATAGAGCGTAAAGTGGTTCAGGATATCCCGGACATCAAGGCCGTATTTCGCCAGGATATCTTTTGCGGCGTCGCTCGCCGGATTATCGATGAGGCCCCGGCATCCGTAACACCTGTTCCCGTTATTGATGCACCAGGAATTACACCCTGCCTTGGTGACCGGCCCGAGGCACTCCTGGTCCTTTTCATACCGGCAGACATTTTCGTTCATTTTGCATTCGACGCATACCGGATACGCGGGCACCACGTAAGGCTTTCCCATAAGCACGCATTTGATCACCGCAAGAACTTCGGGAATATATACCGGGCAGCCGTGGATAAAATAGTCTACCTTGATAACGCCATGGACAGGCATGGTGGGAATCGTATTAACGGTATTCGCCATGTCGCCGTAGACACGCTGTTTCGCTGTCTCGAGCGGGGACCTGTTCTTGATACCGTTCACGCCGCCGATGGTGGCGCAGGCGCCGAGGCATATGACGACCTTCGCCTT
>JAQURW010000031.1 GCA_028715425.1 Candidatus Omnitrophota bacterium | reverse complement strand
GTCACGGTGAATTTAACCCGGCGTATCTTGATGAGGTACGGACAGTGTGGGTGTTCTACCTTTTGGGGCTGGTGCCATATTGTCTTACTCAGATCCTTGTGGCACAGCATCTGGTTTTAAAGAAAACCTATATACTTTTAAGCGTGGCGTTCGTTATGAATGTAGGAAATATACTGCTGAATCTCTATTTTATGCGCATAATGGGATTGCCGGGGCTATCGTTTGCGACGAGTCTGGTACAGGCAGGGGCTTTAGCGCTGTTAGTTTTGTCGAGCGGTAGACTAAACAGGGAGGCTTTATATGGAAGAATATAGAAAACGTTGTTATGAAAGTTTTGTCAGCAAACACTGGGCCTATACACATTCAATGTCAAAAGAAGAATATGAGCTATATTACCGTATTTGCTTAAAACGGTTTAAAAATGTGTTGCCTGATAATAAAGCGGCTAAGATTATTGATGTGGCATGCGGTAGCGGCCATTTTCTTTATTTTCTTCAAAAAGCCGGATACAAAAATACAAAAGGTATAGATCTTTCTGCAGAGCAGTTGGCTGTAGCAAATAAAATGGGTGTGCAGAATCTTGAACAGGTTGACCTGTTCGAATATCTCGCGAAACATCCAGCCACGTTTGATGTGATAATAGCCAACGATATAATAGAACATTTTTATAAAGACGAGATTTTAAAGTTTCTTGACGCGCTTTATGCCGCCCTTAAACCGGGTGGGATGGTTGTCATTGCGACTCTCAACGCGTCAAGCTTGTTCGGAGCGAATGGAATGTATATAGATTTTACACATGAAGTCGGGTTTACCCCGGAAAGCTTTATGCATGTTATGCGGGTGTGTAATTTTGAGGATGTCAAAACGTACGGAGAATCCCCTGTTGTGTATGATCTGCGGAGCGGGATACGGGCCTCATTATGGTGGCTGATGCAAAAGGTTGTCAAGGCGTACCTTGATATTGAAAGAGGTAGAGGGCGAAACCTCTGGAAGAGGATTGACATTTTTGAATCGAGGATGTTTGCTGTCGGAAGGAAAAAATGAAAAAAGTTTTCTTTATAATACCGTCCCTGACTGGCGGTGGCGCCGAACGGATCGTGCAGCTTGTTAGCAAGAATCTGCCTCGGGAAAAATATTCCCTGAAGATAGTTGTTTTTAACGATACGCGCGCCTACGATATCCCCGGCGATATTGAGGTGGTATCCCTTCATAAAAAGAGGGCCTCTGATTTTTTCGGTCTGATCATGAGACTAGCCCAACACATTGATGCCGGGCAACCCGATATAGTGATTGGTTCTCTGACGTATGCGAATTTTGTTTCGATCGCGGCAGTATGGATATCTAAATCCAGACCAAAGCTTATTATAACCGAACACAACAACCTCAGAAAAGATTTCCGGACAGAACGGTTTTACCCGGTCAGGATGATGCTCGTTCGTTTGCTGTATCCGTATGCGGACAGGATTATCTGTGTTTCGAAAGGCTGCGCTGACGATATTGCTGGTATGCTGGGATTAGTACGCACACGGATAGAAGTTATTTATAACCCTGTTTCTTTGGAAGACATAGGTGTGCTGAAAAATGAATCTTTGCATCATCCATGGTTTAATCCTAAGCAGATGCCGATCGTTATATCGGCAGGAAGGCTCGCCAAACAAAAAGGATTTGATATTCTTTTAAAGGCATTTAGTCTGGTGAGGCAGCGAACGCAGGCAAGACTTTTGATCCTGGGGGACGGTACTGAGCTTGCAGCCCTCCGGGAATTATCGAATAAACTCAATATAGACAAGGATGTTTCGTTTCTGGGTTTTCAGGAGAATCCATTTAACCTTATAAAACATTCCGAAATCTTTGTCCTCTCTTCATTATGGGAAGGTTTTGGTAATGTAATTGTCGAGGCAATGGCGTGCGGGACCTGCGTCGTTGCCAGTGATTGCAGCTTCGGGCCGGGCGAGATTATTACCCATGGGATAAATGGGTATTTAGTGCAACCCGGGGATGAGGTTGCTTTATCAAATACACTTATTGAACTTCTCTCAAACCAGGATTTACGGCAAAAAATGAGAACCGCTGCGCTGATAAGATCCCGAGATTTTAGCGTTGACAATATAATAGAGCGCTATGACGCTGTATTAAACGATCTCTATTTAACTGGCCCACGATCACCCGTCAAACACTGAAAGTCTATCAGGAGGTCATGGCGCGATGCCCATAGCTGCCAGGATAAGCGATGCCAACAGGGCTAAGAAATACCGGCTGTTTATGGAGATATTCAAGCCGGATGCCCGGACAACGATACTCGATGTCGGCGCCTCTGAGAACGAATACCAGGAGAACGCGAACATCATCGAGAAACAATACCTGTATCCTGAAAATATCACGGTACTGGGCGTCGATATCTATCGGACGTTCATAGAGCGGTATCCGAAAGTAAAGGTCGTCACCTATTCCGGGGGGCGGTTCCCCTTTGATAACAAGACGTTTGACATCGTGTGGTGCAACGCCGTGATCGAACATGTCGGCGGATGGGAAAAGCAGAAGGGATTCCTGGCTGAGATCAACCGTGTGGGTAAACGCGCCTTTATTGCGACGCCGAACAGGCTTTTCCCTCTTGAAACGCATACGCGGGTCCCTTTCCTGCATTATTTACCGAAAAAGATTTTTGACCGCCTCCTGGTGCACATCGGCAAGGCATGGGCGGCCGGAGAGTATATGCATCTTTTGAGCGGCTCCGATATCAAACGACTGCTGGCAGAAACCGGTATAACCCGGTACCGGATCAAAGAGAACAGGATATTCGGTTTAACGGCGAACTTTATTGTTATCCTGTAAAACGAAGGATTACGTCGGTGAATATACGAACTGCTGCGATAAGGCTATGGGCCCCGCTCATTGTTTATATGTGCGTCATGTGGTATTGTTCGTCCCAACCGAAGGAGAAATTCCCCTCGGTCAAGATCCCGTACGCGGATAAGATCGCCCATGTGGTTGAGTACGGTATTTTCGGGTATCTTCTGACACGGGCGCTGTATCCGGATGCTGACAGGGCAACGGTCTTAAGAAGATTGTTTATTGTGGCGGTCGTGTCGGCGCTCTGGGGCGCAAGCGATGAAATACATCAGTATTTTGTTCCGACGCGCGACATGGATGCCGTTGACTGGTTGAGTGATTGTGCGGGCGCGGGTATAGGATATTTTTTTTATGAAACGTGTTATCGTTAATATCGCTGTGCTGGTAATCGGCGGAGGAACACTCGCGGCGGTGCTGTTACTTTTTTTTGCCGATAACGCCTTTACCCGGGCTCAGGCGCTGGAAAAGGCATACCGCTGGACCGCGGCGAAGGAATCCTATGAACGCGCGATCAGGCTCGATCCCCTGAATGCCGAGTACCGGGCCGGTTACGGCGAATTTCTAATACGGAAAAGTAAGTATCAAAAAGATCCTGCGCCGTATCTCAAGACAGCGGGTGATTGTTACCGCCGCGCCCTTGGCTTGAACAGGTGCTCGGCTGAGTATAGGGTTCGACTGGGAGAGCTGGCAACAGCCCGGTGTCAATGGCTTAAGGCCCATGGCGGCAGCCCTGAGGACGTACGCAGGGAAAAAGAGACCGCCATGAAGAATTTCACAGCGGCTTATGATAATGATCCAAAGGGGTTTCTTACGCTCTATGAGGCCGGTTATACCGCGCTTTCTCTCTGGGACCTCCTGGATCGGGCAGAACGCCGGATGGTCACGGATATGCTAAGGACCGCCTTATTGTCGTCGATGTGGCATGACGGCTATATTTATGCGGCTGTATGGAAGAACACGCAAGACTTTAACGTCATAAAAGAGATCGTCCCGCAGACCCTTGCCGGGTACACAAAACTTTACGGGTTCATAACGGGCGCGAATCTCTGGCAATTCCGAAAGGACGTTGCCGCGGAGCTTGAACGATACCGGCGTAAAGAGCAGTCAGCGGAATGGAGACAGGCAGAAGATCGTTCGCGAGAAAACATGAGGGAACTCAAAGAGGCCTTTCTGAAGGAGTCTCCGTCGCCGGAAATCACGACCATGATCCCCCAGGATCGATGGCAGGGAGGTGATCCGACCGGAAAGGCCGCTTTTGAGCATCAGCTTATGTACTGGAACGGGACATTGTCGGCGGTCGTCAACATGAAACCGGGCAAGGCGGCCATTCAAATAATGGCCCGGAAGTTCCTGGTCATAGCGGCTGCCGATACGGCGAAACCGCAGTATTTCCCGTATATGATCGTGACCCTGGACAATGAATCTATCGGCGAAACCTTTGTCGCGAACGACCGCTGGCAACCGTATTCTTTTCATGTTGAGACCGACGGCGGCATTAAGGTGCTCGGTATCGAATTTGTGAATGATTTTTATGATCCCAAAAAAGGCCTGGACCGGAATCTGGCTATCGGTGACGGGGAAATAATCTATGAGCAATAAAAATATCGGCCCTATTGTTTTTATGGTAAGCCTCTGCCTTATTATTGTTTATGCCCCTCTTGTGCGCGGTGCGGTGCGGATATGGTCGTTTGCGCCGATAGCGCTTTTTATAACGGCGCTTACGATGCTCTGGGCCTGGCAGATGAATAATAACGGCAACCCGCGGCCCTTATACAAGGGGAAGGACCGCGCAGGAATGCTTTTCGGGGTTTTTATCGTCCTTGCGGCCCTTTCATGCGTATTCTCTATCAACAGGCACGACAGTTTTTTTACCCTGCTGGGCCTTATGGCCTATGGCGCGACGTACTGGATGGTCGTTTATTATTACGGCCGTGTTTTGCGGCGGGCTGTTATCGGCGCCGTTATCGCTGCCGGCACCGTATTATCGCTCTATGGGCTCTTACAATATTTTGATATTTTCCCGCACTCGTGGTGGATACCGGAGAATTTTCTGGCGGCCACGTTTGTCAACCATAACCATTTTGCGGGGTTCCTTGAGCTGGTCTTGCCGGTGGCCATAGCCGGTATCATTTATTACGGGAAGGACCGTTTGAGCGCGCGTCTTCTTATGGCGGGCCCGGTGATCGTCATGGCAGCGGCTTTTCTTTTTACGCAGTCGCGGGGCGCGTGGCTGAGCCTGGCTGCCACCCTTTTTGTCATGGCGCTTGCCCTGATCGCAAGAAGGCGGTTTAGAAAAGAAGGGACGGTCCTCCTTATCGCCATGCTGGTATTTATCATGGGGTCGTTATATCTCACCAAGGGCGCCGTTTCGCAAAGGATAGACACCCTGTCTAATATCGGGAGCGGGGAAACATCGTGGAGTATGCGGGAAATGATATGGCGCGGTACCGTCAGGATGATCGCCGACAATTCGCTTACCGGGACAGGCATAGGCACCTATTACCGGGCCTACCCGCGCTACCGTGTCGATAATGTGCGCGCGCGCGTTTATTTTGCGCATAATGATTATTTACACATGGCCGCCGAGATGGGGATCGCCGCGTTGGTCGTCCTGCTTGCAATGATAGCGGTCATTGTTTTCGAGGGCGTTGCCTGTAATGATCTGATAATATTCGGTTGCGCTATGGGCTGTTTGAGCCTGGCCCTGCACGGCCTCGTCGATTTTAATTTCCATATACCCGCCAATATGCTATTATTTGTAGTATACGCGGCCATGATCGCCGGCGAGAGCAGGAAGGAGGGCCATGTTACGCGAAAAGGATGATGTCGTACGGCGCGCGATGATGATATTTGACGGCCTTGTTTTGACGCTTTCCTTTGTCCTCGCCTATTGGCTGCGCCATGAATTTCATCGGTATTACCGCATCGATATCTTCGCTGCCTTTAGTGTCCCCGACGTCCCCCCTTCGATGGGTATCTATACGATCATCCTTTTGATCGTCGTGCCGCTCTGGTGCATGGTCCTTCACTGGAACGGGATGTACCGGTCCCTGCGTACGGCGACATCGCTTGAGGTGGTGTGGATCATCGTAAAATCCGTAGCGCTGGCGACGCTTGTATTCAGCTCCTTTGTGTTTCTTTTTAAACTTAAATTTATCAGCAGGCTGTTCTTTACGATCTTTCTGGTGATAAGTTCGTCAGCCCTCCTCGTCGAAAAACTCGTCATTTTTTCCATCTCGCGGTATGTCCGCCGGCAGGGGTACAATTACCGCCGGATACTGATCGTCGGGATCGGCAGCCGCGCCGCGCGCTTCATCAACAAGATCGACAACCATCCGGAGTGGGGGTTTAAGGTCGAAGGCGTGCTGGATTACGATGAGAACATGGTCGGCCAGAAGGTGGAAGAGGTCGATGTGATCGGGACGCTCGATCATCTCCAGGACATACTCCATAAGACCCCTATCGACGATGTGATATTCGTTATCCCGCGGTCCGGCCTGAACGCCATCGAAAAAGCCTTATATATCTGCGAGACGGCAGGGGTAAAGGCCACCATAGCTGCCGACCTTTTTGAGCTCAAGATAGCCAAGCTCCGCCAGACAGAACTCGACGGGACACCGCTCCTCATCTTCGATACGATCGGCGGGGAAGAATGGCAATTCTTTATTAAACGCGCCCTTGATATTGTCTTTTCGGGCCTCGGTCTTATGATCTTAAGCCCGCTCTTTTTGATCGTCACGGCCGCGATCAGGATGACATCGCCGGGGCCCGTTTTTTTCTTCCAGAAACGCGTAGGATTGAACGGCCGGACGTTCACCATGTATAAATTCAGGACCATGTACCGCGGGTCGCATCAAAGGAGGCTTGAATTTTCCGACCTTAATATGATGGCAGGCCCTGTCTTCAAGATAAAGAACGATCCGCGGGTCACGCCGATAGGACGGTTCCTGCGAAAATTCAGTATCGATGAATTGCCGCAGCTCGTGAACGTCTTTATCGGACAGATGAGCCTGGTAGGCCCGCGGCCGCCGCTCCACATGGAGGTCGTCCAGTATCAGCCCTGGCAGAGGCGGCGCCTCTCGATGAGGCCCGGCCTTACCTGCCTCTGGCAGATAAGCGGCAGGAACAGGATCAATTTCGACGATTGGATGAAACTCGACCTGGAATATATCGATGAATGGTCGTTATGGCTGGATTTTAAGATCATAATGAAGACGGTCCCGGTAGTCTTGTTCGGGATCGGGGCGTATTAAAGAAGCGGAGGGAACATGAGGTTTACGAAAGTAATACAAATAGTGCTCATACTCGGCATAGGTGCATGGAGCCTGAACGGTTGCGGGAAGGCGAAACAGCCGCCTTCACCCGACGATGCGGTAGTGGCGAAGATCAATAATTATGAGCTGACGGTCTTTGATTTCAAGGATGCGGCCCAGAGGACGCTTCCCATGCGGGATTATCGTAAGGACCCGGCAAAGGCCAAGGCAGATTTCCTTGAACAGCTTGTAACGAGCAAGGTCCTGATCCAGGAGGCCCAGAAGGAGAACCTTGACAAGGAGCGGTCGTTCATGAAGGAGATCGAACATTACTGGGAGCAGGCGCTCATAAAATTGCTTCTGAACAAGAAGGCGGCTGAAGTCCCTGCCAGATTGACCCCGGACAATAAGGAAAAGATGCTCGAAAAATGGGTTGCCGACCTGCGTAAACGCGCGCAGGTGAAGATCAATAAAGACGTTCTGGATACGATAGATATAGGAGGTTAACATGATAGGCGATTTCAAGAACAGGAGAAGGAATTATTTTATCAAAAAGAAATTTCAGAGCATGTTTATCGTTAAATTCTGCGCCCTTGTTATCGCCGGGGCTGTCTTGTCCGGGGTCATCGTTTATATGATGTCAAACTCGACCGTAACGACAACGTTCGAGAATTCCCGCCTCAAGATAAAGAGTACGGCCGAGTTCATATTGCCGGCAGTCGTCCTGTCGAGCGCTATTGTTATCGTTGTTATAGGGTTGGCGGCAATCGTCATGACGCTTTTTATGTCGCACCGTATCGCCGGGCCCCTGTACCGGCTGGAAAAAGATGTCGAACAGGTCACCGCGGGAAATTTCACGGTCCGCTTTCGTGTGCGCCAGACAGATGAGATGAAGGCGCTGGCGGCGAGCCTTGATGTCATGATACAATCGATACGCGCCGATCTGGGGACCTTAAAATCCGGTATTGATGAAGCGCTTAAGAGCGGCCGTATCGAGGAGGCAAAGGTCAAGATACGGGACCTTCAGGCGATACTGGCAAAATTCAGCACATGAAACGATATCCGATAGTCCTTTTGGGTATGATCTTCTTAGGGGCTTCCTTCGCGTTCGGCGCGACCGAGGATAAGCCTGTGCCGCCGTCCGGAGAAGGGTGGGATGTTATCACGGGCAACTATTGTACCATGTATGTCAGGACAGACGCGGATCTTAAGGTTGTAGAAAAAAAATTGAAACGCCGCGGCTTCGACATCACCGGGAATCTGACCGGCAGTTATTCCGATGACCCGAAAGAAAAAGTGTCGTACCGCGTGGACCTCATTTTCCGCCGTGTCGAAGAGATATTGAACATGTATCCCCGCAAGATCAACGTCACGGTCGTCATATATGGGTCACCCTCGGAGATGGAAGATGAGTATGCCAGGATCTTCGGGGTGCGGGAAACGAAACTCATATCTTTTTATATATATAAAACCAACACTATTTATACCAACGAGACCGATATCTCAGATTCTGTCCTGGCGCATGAGATGGGCCACACTATCGCCGATCACTATTTTGTCGTCAGGCCTCCTGAAAAAGTCCGCGAGATCCTGTCGATGTACGTCGACTCGCACCTGGAAGATGACTAAGTTTGTTAGTATTTAAAAAAGTTATCCTCATTTTATTGACAACTACCGGTTTATATGATACGTTATGTGGTACGCAGCTGTTTGCGTAAATAAAGAAATTGAAATGATAACGCGGAGGTACAGATGAAGAGAATTATCGTGAGTTTATTCATATGTTTACTAATGATAGGCGGTATTGCTGTGCTGCCGTCCTATTCGAGCGATACGGCACTTACCAACGCGGAGCTAGCCGAATTGCTTGTTACAACGGTCGGTATAACTCTTCCGGCCGGTTCTGATCAACTCGGTGACGCGGAATATTACGATGTCGTTGCCAACCTGCTGGCAGCGCGTGGGATCACTTATTTTAAGGATAACCCCATGACCGGAACGGTCACGGCTCTTGACTTTGCCGGTATCCTTTATGCGATGCTCGGTAAGACCGGAGCAACAGATCCGGCAGGCCAGCTTGCGGCCCTTATTGCTGATGGTTCGATGCCGCAGATCGACGCGAATGCGAATATCTCCAAAGATTACGCTTTACAGGCGCTTCAAAATCCTCTTTTAAAGACCCTTGAAGCGGAAAAATATCATGCGCCTGAAAGCGATAACCCGAATCCGGACGACCTTAACAATCTCGGGGCTCCTGTAGCCAATCCGGATGCGGCTCTCAGTACGACATAAGACAGCTAAATTTTAATTAAAAAAGGGGCAGGTGCAACCTTCGATGGCTAACCTGCCCCTTTTTTATGTCAACATTCCCATAAAGCCACGTTCTGTTGCTTTTTTACCCAAAAAACTTGACAATATCCCATTTAATGGTAAAATTATCGATACTAAAGATTCACCGGTACTATCCATTTTACGCGGAGGTGAGCACCCAAAACCGGTAATGGTATTGTTATCATTACTTTAAACTGTTAATTATGAGATAACCAATATTGGAGAAACGTTATGTTTAAGAAATTACATCTATCGCTTTTTATTGCGCCTTTAAGCACATTGCTTTTTTGTGGGTTGCTATATGCCCAGATCAAAAGTGAGAATTTACCTGACCGGACCGGCGTTAAGGCCGGCCCGCTTATCGTTCACACGGCCCTCAATAATGAAATACAGTTCGATACGAACGTTTTTTTGACCAATAAAGAGCCTCAATACGATACGGTAACGATCGTCAATCCGTCTGCCGGCCTTGAATTGCCGTTCGGCGATAACATCGCCAGCGTTGAGTATGACGCGGCGATCAATTTCTTCGGCCGTTTTCCCCATCAAAATTACACCGATCACCGTGTGCAGGGGCTGGTGGAAATAAACCTTACCGATTATAAGATAAAACTGGATGAAGTATATCGCCAGTTTTCGAGCAGGGCAGGGTCAGAAGACACCAATCGTGTAAGGCAGCAAACGAACAACCTCCGGGCAGGGGTATCCGCCGAGTTTGAAAAACTCGGGTTTGATGTGGGGTATACGTTCGGCATTCAGGATTATATTTCGAAGGAAGTGATATACCAGAACTTATTGTACAAGGATAAGGACAGGCTTATCAATGCGTTCGATCTGACGGGCAGTTACCGCATTGCGCCGAAGACCACGTTTCTTGTCGAAGAGGATGTGGGATGGTTAAATTACTACAGTTCCTTAAGCTCGAATTCATGGTATACGGAGACCCTGGCCGGATTAAAGGGAGAGGTTACCAGTAAGATCGAAGCGAACCTTAAGATGGGTGTACGGTATCAGCATTATGAAAAAGTCGATTTCAGCGCTGACAAGGATTTTGCCGGTTTTGTGATGCGGGGCGGGGTACGCTATCTTTACACGGACGACGATATCTTCGAGCTTAAACTTGAACGGGCGAATTACGAGTCGACCTATGCCAACATGAACTATTACACGCTTAATCATGCGGGGTTGGACTATAGGCATTTTTTCAACAAAAAAGTGTCAGGCAAACTCTATTCGTTCTATGAGTTCCATTCTTACCCGAGTCAGACAACGGAGAGCGGAGAGACGGATAACCGTTACGACAACTTTGTGGGTGCGGGCTGCGCGCTCCGCTATGATATGAAGGAATGGCTATCGTTCGAGGCCGATTACGATTTTACGCTCAGAGATTCGCGCTTTGATAACTTCAATTATGTCGAAAACCTGATCACCATCAGGGGTACCATTGGTTTCTGAGGTTCTTGTGGGTAAGTTGAAAACATACTTTTGTTAATCCAATATTCAGGATCTGTGAAAAAATCTATTGTCTGCCTGCTGGTCCTTGCGTTCTGCTCATTCCTTTATGCACAGGATTCTTCCGATCTTGAACAGTATCGGCTGCGGCCGACTGATGTGGTCAAGATCACTGTGCATGAACAGGATGATCTTGAGACCAAGACGCGTATAACCCAGGATGGGTACATTACGTTTCCTCTCTTGGGTAAGGTGAAAGCCGCCGGCCTTACGGTCCAGGAACTCGAAAATCTGTTAAAACAGTCACTTGAGGCTGACTACCTTGTTAACGCGCAGGTCGTGGTGTTTATAGACGAATACCATACACGGCAATTTTCCGTTCTGGGCGAAGTCAATAGCCCTGGTAAGTTTGATATGCCGACTGAAAAAGATGTCACCCTGCTTGAAGCGATAGCTATGGCCGGCGGTTTTACCAAGGATGCGGACATAACCAAAACCATGGTAATGCGGGTAACGGAAGGCCAAAAAGAAACCATCAAGATAAACGTAAAAGATATAACGGAAAAAGGACAAAAGGAAAAGGATATTTTACTCGAACCGGAGGACGTTGTCGTTGTCCCGGAGAGTTTTTTCTGATGATAACCCATCCCCAAGAGCAGGAAATCCATATACGCGATTATATTGAGATCTTACGGCGGCGCTGGGCTGTCGCGGTGCTCTTTTTTTTGAGCGTCGTGTTCCTGGTAACCGTCGGAAGTTTTATCATGACGCCGATATACCGCGCGACCGTGACGCTCCTTATCGACATGGAGAGCCCTAACATCCTTACGACGAGCGGCATGGTATCGCTGGACACCCAGCAGTATTATTCGTATAAAGAATATTACCAGAGCCAGACGGAGATCATTACGTCGCTGGGGATCATCAATAAAGTATTTCATGAATTCGGGCTCGAACAGCAAAAAGAATACCGGGAGTCTAAAGAACCGCGCAAGAAATTCTTAAAGACGATCCGTGTCGAGCCTGTCAGGGACACGAGGCTGGTAAGGCTCTATGTCGATAATAAAGACCCCGTCCTGGCGGCCAAGATAGCCAACCGGATAGCCGAGATCTATGTGAAGCGCAATCTTTATTATATCAGCCGCGACGAACTGACCAACCTTCTTAAGAACGAATATCTGAAACTGGAAGCCAAACAGGCGGAATACAATAAGATCTATAAGGATAAACACCCCAAGATGATACGTTTGCACCAGGAGATGAGGGAGATGGCCGACCGCATTAATGCGGCAAAAAAGGCCACCTTTAACTCCGATTTTTTTACCGAACAGGTGACCGGCCCTAACCTCGAAGGTGCCCTCGCGGGGTTTAAGGCCAACAATGTGAGCGTGCAGGATCAGGCCGAAATACCGACAGTCCCTATTAAACCGAAAAAACTTTTGAATATTATCCTGTCGGTCATTGTCGGGGCTCTGGGAGGGATGGCACTTGCCTTTTTCTTCGAATATCTTGACAATACGATCAAGACATCGGATGACATTGCAATGATGACCAGAAAACCGTTTTTGGGTTCTGTCCCCGATATTACAAAGATGACCGGCAAGATGACGGATTTCGAGAGGGATATGCTGGTGCATCGTAAGCCCAAGGACCCTGTTGCCGAGGCGTACCGTTCCATCAGGACCAGCATCCTTTTTTCTTTTACCGAAGAGCACCCTCTCAAAAGCCTTGTCGTGACCTCACCGGGCCCGCAGGAAGGCAAGACGACCACGCTGTGTAATCTCGGTATAGCGATGGCCCAGAACAACAGGCGCATCCTTCTGGTCGACGCCGATATGCGCAAACCGCGTTTACACGACACCTTCGGCAAGAAAAACACCGAAGGGTTAAGCAATTTTCTTTCCTGCCAGTCGACCTTTGACGAACTCCTTCAGGAGACCGGCGTAGAAAATCTTTTCCTGATCAGCGGCGGGCCGAACCCGCCCAATCCCTCGGAACTCCTTTCCTCGAAAAAGATGAAAGAATTTATCGGCATAGCGCAGCAGAAATTCGATATTATATTTTTCGATACCCCGCCTATCGCAGTTGTAACCGACGCTGCGGTCCTGACCCATCATACCGACGGAATTATTGTAGTTATCCGGAGCCACACCACGTCCAAGAAGGTTATCCCGCGCATATTTGCCATCCTTGAAGAGGCAAAAAGTAATGTCATCGGCGTCATCCTGAACAAGGTTGACATTACGAAAGGGAATCCGTACTACTACTATTATTCTCACTACTACGGGAAATAACGCCAGGTTAAGGTTTCAAATAGTTGGTTGCTTTTTGAACCGTTCATTACTATAATACTCTAGTTCTTGTTACACAGCCTTTACACAATTTTGACACTGCTGTGACCTTTGATAACACATAATATGATATAGTTAGACGTGTTTCAGACAGATTGTAAGCTGTTTGAAAGCCGAATATATTTCAACGCACGAAACCAATAAAAGGAGTATCAGCATGACCAGCAAAATGTTCAACCTGCGCAAATTCGGATTAGGCGTGATCATGATAACGGCTATAATGACAGGGGTTGCCATTGCCGAAGATATTATCATCACATATCCCGTGACTGAAAACTGGAAACGGAAGACCGAGCCCAGCGGCAATATTTATGAGTTTGAAGATGAGTCGCTTTACGGCGACCAGTATAACCATTATGGCAGGACCAAGCTGGCGTTCCAGGGGACGTCATATAAGACATGGCTGTGGGGCAATATAAATCCGGCTGATGCCGTTCCGGATACGCAGGTGCTGCTGACGGAATATAGCGGTATCTATACGCCGCCGAATAATAATGTCTGGAGCGATGTGCAGGTGAGCGAACGGCAGGTTTCGTACCTCTTTGACCATCACGGCCAGGTTGCCAATCTTAATACCGTGACCAACGGCTGGATCATGCGTGAAAAGATACTCTATGCCAACGACGGGGTAACCATCAACGAAAAGTATTTTTATGACGCGACCGGAAAGTTACAGAAAGAGATCCATTCCGCAGCCGGCGGGTTCCATGCGGCGCATACCTATTATACCTACGATTATCACACCTCGCCCGGTATGGAAACGGTCATCCATTATAAAAACGTTTACAGCTATGACCCGGCGCAGGAAGCCAATATACTGAACGGTACCGCAGCGGGCACCTTCCTGGAATCGTATGAATATATCAGTTCCACGTACATGGTCAAGCGGGATGCCTCCGGCAAGATTACCACGCTTCTTATCGATTCATTAGGGAACTCGCATCCCAACACGTATCTGGATCCTGCGAACAATATTTTGCATGCCTATCAATGGGATGCCTCGTGGAACCTCGTCAGCGTGACCAAGTATTACCCGGCGAGCGGCGGGAAGAGCGGCGCCATCGAGATCTGTACGCCGACGAGCCCGAGCGACCCGGTATGGCCTCTTAAAAAGAAGATCGTTCCCGATGACGGGTTCATCAAAGGCGTTAACCTTCCCTGGGTGAATTACGGCTACGATATAGGAATGACGCAAGGAGGGGATCATTTCGGTTTTTCGCGTAACCTGTCCACTCTTTATAGCGCCATGGAAAAGAGAAAAGGGGATACGGTCAGGATATTTCTCTTCAACGATTTGCGGGCGGGTATCAATTTTGCGGCTGACGGGACGCCGCTTAGTTTTACCGATAAGGTATATGAGGATATGGACGCGCTGATCGCGTGCGCCAAGGCGCTTGGCATTAAATTAATGCCGGTCTTGTTCGACTATACGATAGCCGACGGAGGAGCAACCGCTCCCAACGCAGACCATCCCGATCTTTTTACGGATCCGGCCAAGAGGACAGCCCTGGTCAATATCATGAAAATTTTTATCCAGAAATACGGGCTTGACCCTTCTATCTACGCATGGGATATCATGAATGAACCGGAAGGGGCGCATGACCTCGGCGGGGTAGCCATGACCGATATGCAGGCGTTTATGCAGGCGTTTATCACGATGATCCATACGGAAACGCCGGGCGCGCTTGTTACCGTCGGAAGCAGGAACCGGAACGAGATGTTCCAGTACTGGACCGGCATGGGTCTGGACCTGTACCAGTTCCATTATTACGGCACCATGGAAGGCATTACGCCGCTTGACCATGTGCTCACAGCGCCGGAACTGGCCCTCCTGGGCGGAAAACCTGTCATTGCCGGTGAAATGGCATCAACGGATATCACCAACAAACTGAACATTTTACACAAGGACGGCTATGCCGGCTCTCTTTTCTGGGATGACGGCGGCACTTTTAACGATGAGCATATCCTGAGCGCTGCCGAGTATCAACAGCTGCAGGACTGGTTTTTCGGCACGCAATATACCTATTATACTACTTCGCACCGCCTTGAATCCAAGACGATGTCGACGGCAGACCAGTACGGTAACGTATATTACCATTATACCGACGAATCGTATTATGACAACGGGACGCCTGGTGATCCGACCGATGATTACGGAAGGGTCGATAAGCAGGTGCTGGGCAGCGTGGCTGCTGACGGCGCGATAGCGTATGCATATATTTAC
>JAQURW010000215.1 GCA_028715425.1 Candidatus Omnitrophota bacterium | reverse complement strand
TGCCTCGTGACCCTGTCCCGCGGCTGCTTTTAAGGCGTTGACAAACGATGAGGGTATGTTATACTTGTTATAAACATATGTTCATAACAAACAGTAGGAGGCCGTGCGGTTTGCCCGATGAATAATCTTAAGAAATTATATTGGCTTATCGGCATATTTATCGTGATGTATTTCCTGCCCTTGGGTAACCCCAAGGTAACGAACGCCATATTCGAGGCGTTCAAACTTCTCCAGTGGTATATTATCAATCATACGCTGGCGTGTGTCGTTCCGGCCATGTTCATCGCGGGCGCCATAGCGACATTCCTGTCCCAAGCTTCTGTCATGCGGTATCTCGGCCCGAATGCCAACCGTTTTTTGGCCTATACGGTGGCGTCTGTCGCCGGCGTTGTCCTCGCGGTCTGTTCGTGCAGCGTGCTCCCGATGTTTGCCGGTATCTATACCATGGGCGCAGGCCTTGGCCCGGCAAGCGCGTTCCTTTACTCGGGGCCTGCGATCAATATCATGGCGATATTCCTTTCTGCGCGTGTGCTCGGGTTTGACCTCGGGTTGGCGCGGGCTATCGGCGCGATAGGTTTTGCTTTTATCATAGGGCTTTCCATGGCTTTTTTGTTTAAAAGATCAGAGGATGCCCGCACCAAAAAGGCCATGGCTATGCCGCCTGCGCCGCATTCGGCCAGGCCTCTCTGGAAAACGGGCCTTTATTTCCTGTGTATGGTCTTATTCCTTATTTTCAGCGATTGGTATAACACCAATGAAGTGACGATCACCTTGAAGGATAATACTACTATGCAGGCGAACGTGCAGTACGCAGCCCAGGATTTCATCGAGGTGAAACCGTATGCGGCTGACGGAAAGCTGCGTATCGACCGGGTTCGCATCGATCGCAGGGACATCGCCTCGATAAAGGCTGAAGATAATTTCGTGATGCGGGTCAACGCGATAAAATGGTATCTGGCCGGGCTTATGCTCCTGGCGATCCTTGTTATGCTGAAAAAATGGTTTACCCGGGAAGAGATACGCGGTTGGATGGCGGCGACATGGGATTTCGGGATGATGATCGTGCCGCTTTTGTTCGGCGGTGTTTTTGTGACGGGGTTTGTCGGCGCGCTTCTTCCGGAAAAAGCCGTCGCGGCTTTTGTGGGAGGGAACGGCTTGGTATCTAACCTGGTAGCGGCCGTTATCGGCGCGTTCTGGTATTTTGCGACACTCACCGAAATACCTATTACGGAGATGCTGATGCGCCTGGGCATGGGCAAGGGGCCGGCGCTTGCGCTCTTACTTGCGGGGCCGGTATTATCGCTGCCGAGCATGCTGGTTATCAATACGGTGCTCGGCCCGCGCAAGACATTTGCGTTCTGCGCGCTTACGATAGGGCTTTCGACCGTTGCAGGGTATCTTTTCGGGATCTTTATACAATGACAAACCTAAAGGAGAATCGAGGGAGTGCTCTATGAAGATCGAAATACTGGGAACAGGCTGCCTGAAATGCGAAACATTATATGGCAATGTGCAGGAGGCCGTCGCAAGGGCAGGGGTCGCGGCGGAGATCGTTAAGGTGACAAAATTGATGGATATTATGAACTACGGCGTCATGGTAACGCCGGCATTGGTGATCGACGGAGTTGTGAAGGCCGCAGGTAAAGTCCCTGCGGTGGATGACATTATAGCGTGGTTAAAATAAGGGGATACGCATGAGAAAATATTTCGAACGGATAACGCTTATCGCTTTATTGTTTGCGGGATTGTATGTTGTTGCCGCGGAGGGTAAGGATAATGCCGCTATCTCGGATGATCTTCCGCAAGGCGGAGAACAGGTGACGTTCGTCGAGCTTGGGTCGGTAAACTGCATCCCGTGTAAAAAGATGAAGCCGATCGTGGACGCGATCGAAAAGGAGTACGCCGGTAAAGTGCGCGTCGTGTTCCATGATGTATGGAGACCCGAAGGGTCGCCGTACGGGTATTTGTACGGGATACGGTTGATCCCGGTGCAGGTGTTCCTGGATAAGAACGGCAAAGAAATAGCGCGGCATGAAGGATATTTCCCAAAGGACGACATCGAGAAATTGCTTGCCGATCATGGGATAACCAAATGATCGATCATCTGTTCGAGGCCTTGACAGGCGCGGTGCAGGCGGCTCCGGTTATTGCGATCGGGGCTTCGTTCATGTGGGGGATCTTAAGCGTCCTTTTGAGCCCGTGCCACCTGGCGAGCATACCCCTCATTATCGGTTTTATAAATGATCAAGGCGCTATCACGACGAGGAGGGCCTTCTCCTTATCGCTGCTTTTTTCTCTGGGGATCCTTGTGACCATAGCAGGGATAGGTGCGATAACCGGGAATATGGGCAGAATGCTGGGGGATATCGGCGCCTGGGGGAATTATTTTGTCGCGGCTATCTTTGTTCTTGTCGGGCTGCATTTATTGGGCCTTGTGCCGTTCCCGTTCATGAGAGGCATCGATCAGCCGGGTATGAAAAAAAAAGGATCCCTGGCGGCATTTCTTCTCGGGCTTGTTTTCGGCATAGCGCTCGGGCCTTGCACCTTCGCGTATATGGCGCCGGTGCTTGCGATCACGTTTTCGATCGCATCGACAAAACTTATTTACGGTATCATGCTTTTATCCGCATACGGGCTCGGTCACTGCTCGGTGATCGTAGCGGCAGGGACATCGACTGAAGCCGTTGAGCGTTATTTGCAATGGAATGAAAAGTCCAAAGGCACGGAAATAATAAAGAAAATATGCGGGGTCTTGATCATCGTCGCGGGCATATATATTATTTTTCAGCGATGATGAACGAAATGAACATAAAGGATCGTCGTTTTCGCCTTTCCATTGTCCTCTGTCCGCAAGAGTAGTATAATAGGCCTACCATGAGCTTTCTTGACCTTGTAAAAATGCGCTCCAGTGTCAGAAAATATGCCTCCAGGCCTGTGCCGCGGGAAGCGATCGGCAGGTGCCTTGAAGCCGCACGGCTTAGTCCGTCGGCATGTAACGCGCAGCCGTGGCAGTTCATCGTCGTAGACGACCCCGGCCTTAAAAAAAAGCTCGCCGATGCCGCTTTTGCGGGCGTTTTTTCGATGAATGCGTTCGCGAAAGACGCTCCTGTCCTCGTTGTCGTTGTGAGGGAACGCTCAGGCGCCGTAGCTTCGTTGGGAGGCCTTGTGCGTAACGTCCCGTATAACCTTGTTGATATCGGCATTGCCTGCGAGCATTTTATCCTTCAGGCAGCCGAAGAAGGCATCGGCACGTGCTGGCTCGGCTGGTTTAACGGCAGGGCCGTGCGGAAAACACTGGGTATCCCGCGGGGGAAGAACGCCGATATTATGATCAGTATGGGGTATCCTGCCGACGGCCAAGGCCGCGATAAGATAAGAAAATCCGCGCAGCAGATCGTAAGGTTCAATTAAGGGCCGCCTGTACGTCATCGTGCAGGACGCGGCGCCGGAAGACTTGCAAATCTTTTACACTGTTGTGACATTGCTATAACATACTAATATCCCAATTATGGTATTTTAGTATGCTATGATGAAAAGCCTTTCAAGCTTACTAATTGCCGTATTTCTGATCAACACCGTGTTCTCCGACGTTACGCTTGCCCGGCCGGCGGCATCTACGTTGGCGCCTCTACCGGCCAGCGAAAACCCCGTTCTGAAGCGGGAAATAATCGCGGCCATGTATACGGCGGAGAGACTGATCATTCAAGCCAACTCCCCGCGCAGGTTAGCGCTCCTGGGCCGTTTTAACGCCCAAGCCCTGCTTCTTAAATCCGGAAAATACCTGATGACGCCCCAGACAATGGCCGACGCCCTCGCCCTTATCCGCGCCGTTACCCACGAAGATCATGAACTACTGATGCAGCATGAAGAGAAACTGCACCCCGGACGATATGCACGGTTGATGCGGCAAATCTTCTGCAGAAAGGATATCCTGAGGCTTTACCGCAATCTATCGCATTATAAAGAACCGGGTAAAAAGCCCGGCAGGGTCATATTAAATGACCTGATCGCCATTGCATTCGAGATTAAATTTATCGAAGATAAAAAGCTCGTGTATCCGGACGAGCTTAAGCCCGCGGAGAAAGATTTTCTCGCGCTTATGCGGCCGATACTCGAGGCAAAGACCAAAGGACCGAACGGACGGTACGTCAAT